>JAYNNS010000169.1:0-6585 GCA_038112835.1 Curvibacter sp.
GACTATATGTGCCGTGACGAGCTGCGTGACGGCCGCCTCGTGGCCCTGCTGCCCGACTGGGCGCCGCCGGTCGGCGTGGTGCACGCGGTGTTTCCCTCGCGCCGCGGCCTGGTGCCGGCGGTGCGGCGTTTCCTCGATTTCCTGGGCGAGCACCTCAAGGGCGAGCAGGTGGTGCACGAGTCCTGCACCGAGGAGAAAGTGCGCCGCGTGCACCCGCCGGCCGAGCTGGGCGTGAGCGCATGACGGCGCCTGTGCTGGACGTGGTCTGCCTCTGTGCCCAGTGGTGCGGCAACTGCCGCGACTACCTGCCGGTGTTCGAGTCCATGCGCGAGCGTTTTTCTGGCCTGGCGCGCCTGACCTGGATCGACATCGAGGACCAGAGCGAGGTGCTGGGCGAGACCGAGGTCGAGAACTTTCCGACCCTGCTGATCCTGCGCGGCGAGCTGCCACTGTTCCTGGGGCCGCTCACGCCCCAGCCCGCGATGCTGGCCCAGCTGGTGCAGAGCGCGCTGGACGGGCGCCTGCCAGTGCAGGCCGATCCGGCCCTGCAAGCCCTGGCGGGGCGGGTGCGGCAGCACTTGGTAGACTCTATATTCTGATATTGGTATTAGCTAACTTCTATATATTCTTTTGAGTTTTAAGGTTCGCTCTCCACAATGAGGACATCCCTCATCAGGAAGCGCACCTTACATGTCCTCAACGCCTCGCATCCTCATCGTCCCGGGCTGGCGTGATTCCGGCCCCGGTCACTGGCAAAGCCTGTGGGCCGAGCGCTATGCGCGCACCGTCCGCGTGCAGCAGGACAACTGGCTGGCGCCGACCCGTGAGGCCTGGGTGGCGAGCATCGCCCGCACCATCCTGGCCCAGCCCGAACCCGTGGTGGTGGTGGCCCATAGCCTGGGCTGCATCGCTGTCACCCACCTACCGCCTGAGGCCGAGGCCCGCATCGCGGGGGCCCTGCTGGTGGCACCGGCCGACCCCGAGCGTCGTTCCGTCCTGGCCGACTTCGCCCCCGTGCCCAGCCGCAAGCTGCCCTACCGCAGCATCCTGGTGGCCAGCAGCAACGACCCGTTTTGCCCGATCCGCCTGGCCGGCGCGTATGCGCGCCACTGGGGTAGCGAGTTTGTGCGTGTGCCCGATGGCGGCCATATCAACATCGAGTCCGGCCACGGCCCCTGGCCGCTGGGCGTGGCTCTGCTGCAGTCCCTGGTGGGCGAGGGCGGTCTGCAGACCGTCGCGCCCCGTGCTTCCGATTCCTTTTCTTCGTCCATCCCGCTTCAGTACGCCGTATGAAAACCAAGCTCCAACTCTCTCTCGCCGCCCTCGCTCTGGCCGCCAGCTCTTGGGCCTCCGCCCAGACCACGCTGCTCAACGTCTCCTATGACGTAGCCCGCGAGTTCTACAAGGACATCAACGTCGCCTTCGCCGCTCACTACAAGAAGACCACGGGCAAGGACATCAAGGTGGACCAGTCGCACGCCGGCTCCAGCGCCCAGGCGCGCGCCGTGGCCGATGGTCTGGAGGCCGATGTGGTGACCTTCAACACCACCACTGATGTGCAGTTCCTCGCCGACAAGGGCGTGGTGGCGGCCGACTGGGCCAAGCGCTTCCCCAACGGCGCTTCCCCCACCACCTCGACCATGCTCTTCCTGGTGCGCAACGGCAACCCCAAGAACATCAAGGACTGGGACGACCTGATCAAGCCCGGCGTGCAGGTCATCGTGGTCAACCCCAAGACCGGTGGCAACGGCCGCATGGCCTATCTTGCTGCCTGGGGCTATGTGCGCAGCAAGGGCGGCACCGACGAGCAGGCCGCCGAGTTCGTGGGCAAGCTCTACAAGAACGTACCGGTGCTGGCGCGCGGCGGGCGTGACGCCACGGGGGTCTTCCTGCAGCGCAATATTGGCGACGTGCTGGTGACCTTCGAATCCGAAGTCGTGTCGGTGGACAAGGAATTCGGCGCCGGCAAGGTCGATGCCGTGCATCCCAGCGCCTCCATCGTGACCGAGAACCCGGTGGCCATCGTCGAGCGTACCGTGGCCAAGAAGGGCACGGCCGCCGAGGCCAAGGCCTACCTCGACTTCCTCTACAGCCCCGAGGGCCAGGAAATCGCAGCCAAGCACAACATCCGTCCGCGCAACGAAGCCGTGCTGAAGAAGTACGCCGCCGCCTTCAAGCCCATCAAGTTCTTCACCGTGCAGGACTACTTCGGTTCGCTGGGTGAGGCACAGAAGGTGCACTTCAACGACGGCGGCAAGTTCGACCAGCTCTATACCGTGAAGTGATCCACCCCCGAAACGCCTTCGGCGTCTCCCCCTCAAGGGGGCGCCACCAGCGGCCCGGCAAAGCCGGTTCCGCGGTGGCCCACGAAAAGAAACCATGAGTACTGCCATTTCCTCGCTGCCGCTGCCGGCGGCCGCAGCACCCCAGAAGCGGGCCCAGCGGCGCGTGCTGCCCGGCTTCATCATCACGCTGGGCTACACCATCCTGTACCTGAGCCTGATCGTGTTGATCCCGCTCTCGGCCCTGGTCTTCAAGACCTTCACGCTGAGCTGGGAGCAGTTCTGGGCCGCGGTCAGCTCGCCGCGTGTGCTGGCCTCCTACCGCCTGACCTTCGGCGCCTCCCTGATCGCCGCGCTGGTCAATGTGGTCTTCGGCCTGCTCGTGGCCTGGGTGCTGGTGCGCTACAAGTTCCCCGGCAAGAAGATCGTCGACGCGCTGGTGGACCTGCCCTTTGCCCTGCCCACGGCCGTGGCCGGCATCTCGCTCACGGCGCTGCTGGCGGGCAACGGCTGGGTCGGACAGTTCTTCGAGCCCTATGGCATCCAGCTCGCCTTCAATCCCAACGGCGTGGTGATCGCGCTGATCTTCATCGGCCTGCCTTTTGTGGTGCGTACGGTGCAGCCGGTGCTGGAAGACACGGAGAAGGAGCTGGAGGAAGCCGCCACCAGCCTGGGCGCCACGCGCTGGCAGATCTTCCGTCACGTGATCCTGCCCTCCATCGCACCGGCCCTGCTCACGGGCTTTGCCATGGCCTTCGCACGCGCCATCGGTGAATACGGCTCGGTCATCTTCATCGCGGGCAATATGCCCATGGTGTCCGAGATCACGCCGCTGATCATCATCGGCAAGCTGGAACAGTACGACTACGCGGGCGCCACCGCCGTGGCCACGGTGCTGCTGCTGTTCTCCTTCATCCTGCTGCTCATCATCAACGGCCTGCAGGCCTGGCAGCGCAAGCGTTCGGGAGCCTGAACATGAGCCAGCAACCCGTCCGCAACGCCCGCGCCGGCACCACCGAGCCGGCCTGGGTGCGCACCACCTTGATCGGCATCGCGCTGGTCTTCATGTTCCTCTTCCTCGTGCTGCCGCTGGCCGCGGTGTTCACCGAGGCCCTGCGCAAGGGCTGGGATGCCTATTGGGAAGCGCTCAAGGAACCCGACGCCTGGGCCGCCATCCGCCTGACGTTGATCACGGCCGCCATCGCCGTGCCGCTGAACCTGGTCTTCGGCGTGGCCGCGGCCTGGGCCATCGCCAAGTACGAATTCCGCGGCAAGGCCTTCCTGACCACGCTGGTGGATCTGCCGTTTTCGGTCTCGCCCGTGGTGGCCGGCCTGATCTATGTGCTGGTCTTCGGCGCGCAGGGCTGGCTCGGTCCCTGGCTGGCTGAACACGACATCAAGATCATCTTTGCCGTGCCGGGCATCGTGCTGGCCACCATCTTCGTGACCTTCCCCTTCATCGCGCGCGAACTGATTCCGCTGATGCAGGCCCAGGGCAACGAGGAGGAGCAGGCGGCACAAGTGCTCGGTGCGACCGGCTGGCAGACCTTCTGGCACGTGACCCTGCCCAATATCAAGTGGGGCCTGATCTACGGCGTCATCCTCTGCAATGCGCGCGCCATGGGCGAGTTCGGCGCGGTGTCCGTGGTCTCGGGCCACATCCGCGGCCAGACCAACACCATGCCCCTGCACGTGGAAGTGCTCTACAACGAGTACCAGTCCGTCGCAGCCTTCGCCGTGGCCTCGCTGCTGGCCCTGCTGGCCCTGGTCACCCTGGTCATCAAGTCCGTGGCCGAGTGGAAGCACGAGCGCGAGCTCAAGGCCGCGGCCGAGCTGCCGCCCGAGAGCCCGAATGCGCGCCTTGCGCCCGCCGCCGGCCCTGTGGCCGTTTCCTGAGAAAGTCCATCATGAGCATCGAAATCCGCAACATCAGCAAACAGTTCGGCGACTTCCAGGCCCTGAACGACGTCAGCCTGGACATCCAGTCCGGTGAACTCGTCGCGCTGCTCGGCCCCTCGGGCTGCGGCAAGACCACGCTGCTGCGCATCATTGCCGGCCTGGAGACGCCCGACCAGGGTGCCATCCTCTTCAGTGGTGAGGACACGACCGAAGTGCACGTGCGTGAGCGCAACGTGGGCTTCGTGTTCCAGCATTACGCGCTGTTCCGCCACATGACCGTGTTCGACAACGTGGCCTTCGGCCTGCGCATGAAGCCGCGTGCCCAGCGCCCCAGCGAAGCGCAGATCAAGGCCAAGGTGCACGAGCTGCTGAACCTCGTGCAGCTGGACTGGCTGGCCGACCGCTACCCATCGCAGCTCTCGGGTGGGCAGCGCCAGCGCATTGCGCTCGCGCGTGCGCTGGCCGTCGAGCCCAAGGTGCTGCTGCTCGACGAGCCCTTCGGCGCGCTGGATGCCAAGGTGCGCAAGGAACTGCGCCGCTGGCTGCGCCGCCTGCACGACGAGCTGCATGTGACCAGCATCTTCGTGACCCACGACCAGGAAGAGGCGCTGGAAGTGGCCGACCGCGTGGTGCTCATGAACCGCGGCAACATCGAACAGATCGGCACGCCCCAGCAAGTCTGGGACCATCCGGCCAGCCCCTTCGTCTACGGCTTCCTGGGCGACGTGAATCTCTTCCACGGCCGCGTGGAGCAGGGCGAGGTGCTGATCGGCAGCGAACACCAGGGTGTGCGCCTGGAGACGCCCGAGCATGCCGATGCCGACGACGCCAAGGCCTTTGCCTATGTGCGTCCGCACGACTTCGAAGTGCAGCGTTATGCGACCGGCGCCACCGGGATTGCCGCCCGCCTGAGCCGGGCCATCGTGGTCGGCCCGATCGCGCGTCTGGAACTTTTGCCTGAAGACAAGACTCAAGCAGCCCAGCAACCGGTCATTGAGGTGCAGATTCCTGCGTCACAATACCGTGAACTTGGACTGACGGAGGGCGAACTGCTGGTGGTGACACCGCGCAAGGCCCGCGTCTTTGTGGAAGGAAAACCGGATCTTGTCGCTGCTGCCTGATGTTCTTGCGCGTCTCACCTCGCGTCGTGTCTATGTCCTGATCGTCCTGGCCTGTCTCGGCCTGCTGGGCTTCGGGCTCTACCTCCAGCATGTGGTGGGCCTGGAGCCCTGTCCCATGTGCATCGTGCAGCGTTACGCCATGATCGCCCTGGCCGTGGTGGCGGCCATCGCCGCGGCCCTGCCGGGCCCACGCAGCCACCGTTGGTTCGGCGGCCTCGTGCTGCTGATCGCGGCCTTCGGTGCTTTCGTTGCCGCGCGCCAGAGCTGGCTGCAGTGGTATCCGCCCGAGATCGCGACCTGCGGCCGCGACTTCTACGGAATGATCGAAAGCTTCCCCCTGCAGCGGGCCATTCCGATGATCTTCCGCGGATCGGGCGACTGCACGGCCATCGACTGGACCTTCCTGGGCGGCACCATCGCCAACTGGTCCTTCCTGTGGTTTCTGGCCTTTGGTCTGCTGGGCCTGTGGCTGGCGCTGTCGCGCCGCTCGGCCGTCCGCTGAGCGGCGCCTCCTCCTTGCTCCGATAAGGCCGGCCTTCCCGGTCTTTTTCCCCTGCATTGCGTGGGGAGATGCTGCTATTCTGGTCCGGTGCCCTGCGTATCGGCGGCCTCCAGTCCGGGGGTGGCGTGCGCAGGGCCTGACAGAGAAAAGAGAGCAGCATATGCCCGCCATCCGCGACTTCAAGATTGCCACCCGCCTAGGACTCGCTTTCGGGGTGATGCTGTTCATCCTCGTGCTCTGCGTGGGCCTGGGGTACTGGCGGCTGCAGGAACTCGCCACCACCGCCCGTGCCCTGGGGACCTACGAGAACGAGAAGCTGCAGCTGGCCGTGGCCTGGCGCCAGACGATAGACCTGAACTGGGTGCGTACCAAGGCGGCCTTGCTCGACGGGGATGCCGGACGCGTCAAGATGTGGCAGTCCGAGATGGACAAGACCTCGGAGATCACCGTGGCCGCGCGCAAGCGCATGCACGAGCTGGTCGAATCCAGGGAGGGCAAGGAGCTGCTGGCCAGGATCGACCAGGCCCGCGAGGCCTACCGCACGCCGCGCGCCAACATCATGAAGCGCAAGGCGGCTGGCGAGGATGTTTCAGCCGCGCTGGAGAAGGAGCTGTTGCCCCTGTCCGAGGCCTACCTGACCTCGATCGCCGAGCTGGAAAAACGCCAGCAGTTCATCTATGACCAGGCGCTGGCCGCAGCAGACCAGAGCGCAGCCCTGGGCCGCAACCTCCTGATCGTGGGCGGCCTGGTCGCCGTGACCCTGGGCGCTGCCTTTTCCTTC
>JAYNNS010000170.1:0-5187 GCA_038112835.1 Curvibacter sp.
GCGGAAAACAGGGACATGTCGGTTCCTTGGAAAAGTCAGTTTGGGGAAGGGGGCGCTGACCGCTGACACCGGTCAGCGGAATGGCGTATTCTTATCGGTTGCCCGCAATTTTACCGGTCCGACGGATCAGCATTTCATGACCAACGCTTCAGAGGCCCCCGTGGTGGACAAGCCGGCCGAGGAAAAGCCGGCTGGGCAGTTCGTGAGCTTTCCCGGCTCGCCCTTCGAGCTCTACCAGCCCTATCCGCCGGCCGGTGACCAGCCCGAGGCCATCGCCCAGCTGGTCGAGGGGGTGGAAAACGGCGAGGTCTACCAGACTCTGCTGGGCGTGACCGGCTCGGGCAAGACCTACACCATGGCCAACACGATCGCCCGCCTGGGCCGGCCGGCCATCGTGTTCGCGCCCAACAAGACGCTGGCGGCCCAGCTCTACAGCGAGTTCCGCGAGTTCTTCCCGCGCAATGCCGTCGAGTACTTCGTCAGCTATTACGACTACTACCAGCCCGAGGCCTATGTGCCGCAGCGCGACCTGTTCATCGAGAAGGACAGCGCGATCAACGAGCACATCGAGCAGATGCGCCTGTCCTGCACCAAGAGCCTGCTGGAGCGGCGCGACGTGGTCATCGTGGCCACGGTCTCGGCCATCTACGGCATCGGCAAGCCCGAGGACTACCACCAGATGATCCTGACGCTGCGCACTGGCGACAAGCTGGGCCAGCGCGACGTCATTGCCCAGCTGGTGCGCATGCAGTACCAGCGCAACGACATGGAATTTTCACGCGGCACCTTCCGCGTGCGTGGCGATACCATCGACGTGTTCCCGGCCGAGCATTCCGAGCTGGCGCTGCGTATCGAGCTCTTCGACGACGAGATTGAGACCCTGCAGCTGTTCGACCCGCTGACGGGCCGCATCAAGCAGAAGAGCGCACGCTTCACGGTGTACCCGAGCAGCCACTACGTGACCCCGCGCGAGCAGGTGCTCAAGGCGGTGGAGACCATCAAGGTCGAGCTGGCCGAGCGGCTCAAGGAGCTGACCGCCATGGGCAAGCTGGTGGAAGCCCAGCGCCTGGAGCAGCGCACGCGCTTCGACCTGGAGATGCTGAGCGAGGTGGGGCACTGCAAGGGCATCGAGAACTACACCCGGCACCTGAGCGGTGCCGCCCCGGGCGAGCCGCCGCCCACACTGACCGATTACCTGCCGCGGGACGCACTGATGTTCCTCGACGAGAGCCATGTGCTCATCGGTCAGCTCGGCGGCATGTACAACGGCGACCGCGCGCGCAAGACCACGCTGGTGGAATACGGTTTCCGCCTGCCCAGCGCGCTGGACAACCGGCCGCTGAAGTTCGAGGAATTCGAGACCAAGATGCGCCAGGCGGTCTTCGTCTCGGCCACGCCCGGCGACTGGGAGAACCAACACGCCGGCACCGTGGTGGAACAGGTGGTGCGGCCGACCGGTCTGGTGGACCCCGAGGTCGAGGTGCGCCCGGCCACCCACCAGGTGGACGACGTGCTGCAGGAGATCCGCCTGCGCGTGGAGAAACAGGAGCGCGTGCTGATCACCGTGCTGACCAAGCGCATGGCCGAGCAGCTGACCGATTACCTGACGGACAACGGCGTCAAGGTGCGCTACCTGCACAGCGACGTGGACACGGTGGAGCGGGTCGAGATCCTGCGCGACCTGCGCCTGGGGGCCTTCGATGTGCTGGTGGGCATCAACCTGCTGCGCGAGGGTCTGGACATCCCCGAGGTCTCGCTGGTGGCCATCCTGGATGCGGACAAGGAGGGCTTCCTGCGTTCCGAGCACTCCCTGATCCAGACCATCGGCCGCGCGGCGCGCAACCTCCATGGCAAGGCCATCCTCTATGCGGACCGGGTGACCGACTCGATGGCGCGCGCCATCGGCGAGACCGAGCGCCGCCGCAGCAAGCAGACGGCGCACAACGAGGCCCATGGCATCACGCCGCGTGCCATCGTCAAACAGGTGCGCGACCTGATCGACGGGGTCTACAGCGAAAAGGCCGGCCGCGAGGCCGAGCGCCTGGAGCAGGAGGCCATGGCCCGGGCCCAGGTGGAGGACATGAGCGAAAAGGACATCGCACGCGAGATCAAGCGGCTGGAGAAGCAGATGCTGGAACACGCGCGCAACCTGGAGTTCGAGCAGGCGGCGCGGGTGCGCGACCAGCTGGGGCTGCTCAAGGCCAGGGCTTTCGGCGCCGCCGTGCCCGATCATCCGGCGGGCACTTCGCCCGCCCGCTGAAGCCGAAAAGTCTTTTGCTGACAGTCACTTATTCCACACAGTCGCTATCCCGAGCGCGCCGCCGGGTTTTTTGGTAAACTTGAGCTCCTTACTCGGAAAAGGAGCTTGCCATGCGCCTCACGACCAAAGGCCGCTTTGCGGTCACCGCCATGATTGACCTGGCCCTGCGCCAGAGCAACGGCCCCGTGACCCTGGCCGCCATCAGCCAGCGGCAGCAGATTTCCCTGTCCTACCTGGAGCAGCTCTTCGGCAAGCTGCGCCGCCATGAGCTGGTCGAATCCACCCGCGGTCCGGGCGGCGGCTACACCCTGGCGCGCAAGGCCGCCGACATCACCGTGGCCGACATCATCCTGTCGGTCGACGAGCCCATCGATGCCACCCAGTGCGGTGGCAAGGAAAACTGCCTGGGCGAGGGCGGCCGCTGCATGACGCACGAGCTCTGGGCTTCCCTGAACACCCGCATGGTCGAGTTCCTGGATTCGGTCACCCTGCAGAAGCTGGTCGACGACCAGCTGGCCAAGGGCATCACGATCGAGGACAAGCCCACGGTCAAGCGTGCCATCTCGGCCGCACCTGTGGTCAAGCCGGTGCGGGTGAACGCCCCCAACTCGGTCTTTGCCCTGGGCAACGCCTTTTCCAAGTCCTGATTTTTTGACGCTTCCCCTGTTTTTGCCATGGACATGACGCCCCATTTCCCGATCTACATGGACTACGGTGCCACTACGCCCTGCGACCCGCGCGTGGTGGACGCCATGATCCCCTGGTTGCGCGAGCACTTCGGCAACCCGGCTTCACGCAGCCACGCCTGGGGCTGGGAGGCCGAGGAGGCCGTGGAGCAGGCGCGCGCCCATGTGGCGGAACTGATCGGCGCCGATCCGCGCGAGATCGTCTGGACCTCGGGCGCGACCGAGTCGAACAACCTGGCCCTCAAGGGCGCGGCCCAGTTCTACAAGGGCAAGGGCAAGCACCTGATCACGGTGAAGACCGAGCACAAGGCCGTGCTCGACACCATGCGCGAGCTGGAGCGCCAGGGCTTCGAGGTCACCTACCTGGACGTGCAGGAAGACGGCCTGCTGGATTTCGAGGTACTCAAGGCGGCGATCCGCCCGGACACCATCCTGATCAGCGTGATGTACGTGAACAACGAGATCGGCGTGATCCAGGACATCCCGGCCATCGGCCAGCTCTGCCGCGACAAGGGCATCATCTTCCACGTGGACGCGGCCCAGGCCACGGGCAAGGTCGAGATCGACCTCGCCACCCTGCCGGTGGACCTGATGAGCCTGGCTTCGCACAAGACCTATGGCCCCAAGGGCATCGGCGCGCTCTATGTGCGCCGCAAGCCGCGCGTGCGCCTGGAGGCGCAGATGCACGGCGGCGGCCACGAGCGCGGCATGCGCTCGGGCACGCTGCCCACCCATCAATGCGTGGGCATGGGCGAGGCCTTTCGCATCGCCAAGGCCGAGATGGCGCAGGACCTGGCCAAGGCCCGCAAGCTGCAGCAGCGTCTGCTCGACGGCCTCAAGGACGTGGAGCAGGTCTACGTGAACGGCCACCTGGACAAGCGCGTGCCGCACAACCTGAACATGAGCTTCAACTTCGTCGAGGGCGAGTCGCTCATCATGGGCATCAAGGGCCTCGCGGTGTCGTCCGGCTCGGCCTGCACCTCGGCCAGCCTGGAGCCCAGCTATGTGCTGCGCGCCCTGGGCCGCAGCGACGAGCTGGCCCACAGTAGCCTGCGCATGACCATCGGCCGTTTCACGACCGAGGAGGAGATCGACTACGCGATCACCACCATCAAGCACAACGTGGCCAAGCTGCGCGAACTCAGCCCGCTCTGGGAGATGTTCCAGGACGGTGTGGACCTGAGCACGATTCAATGGGCGGCTCACTGAGCCCGAAGGAGAAAAATCATGGCATACAGCGAAAAGGTCATCGACCACTACGAAAACCCCCGCAACGTCGGCTCCTTTGACAAGGGTGACGACACCGTCGGCACCGGCATGGTCGGCGCGCCCGCCTGCGGCGACGTGATGAAGCTGCAGATCAAGGTGAACCCGAGCACCGGCGTCATCGAGGATGCGCGCTTCAAGACCTACGGCTGCGGCTCGGCCATCGCCTCCAGCTCGCTCGTGACCGAGTGGGTCAAGGGCAAGACCCTGGACGAGGCCGCGTCGCTCAAGAACAGCCAGATCGCCGAGGAGCTGGCCTTGCCGCCGGTCAAGATCCACTGCTCCATCCTGGCTGAGGACGCCATCAAGGCCGCGGTGGACGACTACCGCAAGAAGCACGCGAATTGAGAACACCCCCGAGGCGCCTGGGCGCCTCCCCCTCCAGGGGGCGCACCCGGTGGCTTGGCGAAGCCGGTTCCATGGGTGCCCTGAACCGGAGGGCTGGGTGATGGAGCGAAAGATCGACATGGCTGTTTCCCTGACTGAAGCCGCGGCCCGGCATGTGAGCCGCTATCTCGCCAAGCGTGGCAAGGGCGTGGGCGTGCGCCTGGGCGTCAAGACCACAGGCTGTTCGGGCCTGGCCTACAAGCTCGAGTACGTGGACGAGATCGCGCCCGAGGACATCGTTTTCGAGGGGCACGGCGTGAAAGTGCTGGTCGACCCCAAGAGCCTGTCCTATATCGACGGCACCGAGCTCGACTTCGTGCGCGAGGGCCTGAACGAGGGCTTCAAGTTCAACAACCCCAACGAGCGCGATCGCTGCGGTTGCGGCGAATCGTTCCGGGTGTGAACCTCCAGTCCGACGATTTCGAGCTGTTCGGCCTGCCGCGACGTTGTGCGCAGGATCGTTCGCTCATCGACGCGCGCTGGAAGGATCTGCAGCGCGAGGCCCACCCGGACCGGTTCGCCGCCCAGGGGGCGGCCGCGCAGCGCGTGGCCATGCAGTGGTCGGTGCGCATCAACGAAGCCTACCAG
>JAYNNS010000170.1:5197-6573 GCA_038112835.1 Curvibacter sp.
GTGAGTTTGTGCGCGGTGGGGGCGGGTGCGCTGGGGGTGGTGATGCTGTGGTCGGTGTGATTCAGCGAAGGCTAGCCTCGGCTGTTGGATCCTCTGAAGCGCGCGGCCTATCTCTGCGAGTTGCACGGTGTGTCCGTGAATGCCGAGAACAACACGGCCATGCCGGCCGAGTTCCTGATGCAGCAGATGGAATGGCGCGAGGCGCTGGACGAGGCGCAGGACACGGTGGCCCTGGATGCCCTGAGCGACGAGGTGCAGCGCAGCCGCCGGGCCGTGCTGCAGCGTTGCGAGCAGCTGATCGACGATGCGCAGGACTATGCCGGCGCCGTGGCGCAGGTGCGGGCCCTGATGTTCATCGAGCGTTTCGCACAGGACATCGAGAAGCACTACGAGATGATGGAAAGCCGGGCCGGGTGACAATCACGACCCGTTCCCGCTAGAGAACTGAACAAGATGGCACTGCTGCAGATTTCCGAGCCCGGCCAGGCACCCGACCCGCACCAGCGGCGCATCGCGGTGGGCATCGACCTGGGCACCACGCATTCGCTCGTGGCCGCCGTGCGCCACGGCGTGGCCGAGTGTCTGCCCGACGCCGAAGGCCGGGTGATCCTGCCCTCGGTGGTGCGCTACCTGCCGGGTCATGGTCGCCAGATCGGCTTTGATGCGCTGGCCCAGCAGATCCATGACCCGGGCAATACCATCGCCTCGGTCAAGCGCCTGATGGGGCGGGGTCTCTCCGACATTGCCGACGCGGGCAAGCTGCCCTACGCCCTGGTTGACGGGCCGGGCATGGTGCGCGTGCGCACCATTGCGGGCGAGAAGACGCCGGTGGAGGTCAGTGCCGAGATCCTGGCCACGCTGCGCTACCGCGCCGAGGACAGTTTCAACGCCGATCTTTATGGTGCCGTGATCACCGTGCCGGCCTATTTCGACGACGCCCAGCGCCAGGCCACCAAGGATGCGGCCCAGCTCGCTGGCCTCAACGTGCTGCGCCTGATCAACGAGCCCACGGCCGCGGCCATCGCTTACGGCCTGGACAACGCCAGCGAAGGCGTCTATGCCGTCTACGACCTGGGCGGCGGCACCTTCGATATCTCCATCCTGCGTCTGAGCCAGGGCGTGTTCGAGGTCATCGCCACGGGGGGCGACTCGGCTCTGGGTGGGGACGACTACGACCGCGCGCTGGCCGACTGGATGTTGGCCGAGACGGGCCTCACCGCCGCGACGCCCGAAGACCAGGCGCGCATCCTGGCCGAAGCCCGGGCCGCCAAGGAAGCCTTGTCCGGCGAGCAGATCGTGACCGCCGAGATCGAGCTCTCCGGCGGCGCGGTCGATTTCTCGCTCAACCGGGACCAGTTCGAGGCCTGCACCGCCGC
>JAYNNS010000171.1:0-2106 GCA_038112835.1 Curvibacter sp.
GATCCACGCTTCATCCCAACCGGCCCCACACGCAGGAGTAAAAGGTAGCGAGATAACACAAGGACTGCGAGGTCCAGTATCTGCGCCAGCTTCTGAGCATCTCCCAAACTGGGTTCGCCTGCTGTCACGCGGCGCCTCAATTCCTCTGGCAGGCAATCGACGATACGCCGGCGCAGATCTATCTCTGCGCCATTTATTGCTCGTCGTTTGAACGACGCGACCAGCCAGTGCTGAGGCGTCGCCCAGAACCCAAGTTTTTCACCGTTCAAAAGGATCGCTTGGACCTTGACGATGGAATCTGCTGGCAGGTGCTGAATATCCGAAACTTCGACTGTGCCCAGCGCGGCAAATCGTGCCGCATCAACTTCCAAGTCACTAGCACCACAGAATCCGAGGCTCCCGGCAGGATGGATTGACACATCACTTATTTCTTTGCTTCTTCGCACCTAACCCCCAACGTTACCTAAGCCAATGCCGTCGAACACAATGCCGCGATACTCACCGCTCTCAATTCGATTCGTCCAGCTCAATACCGACTTCCTGACTTCGTCTTCATCAAACGCCAAGAGGACGAGCTCTAGGTTCTTGAGCTCCTCGTCCAGGCTCGCCACGTTGAGCGTCGTTCTCGCACTCATCTGCGATTTCAGATGACGAAGCTCCACCAATCGCTTGCATAGACCCTGCATGCTCTCCGGCATGATGACTGCATGCTCGACACACAATGTGCATCGTTGAACGTGACACATCGACTTTCCGTCCGCGATAAAGTTTGGGTCAATGTGTTTTGGAGGATTGAAGGGATCGCGACATCCTGTCCCCAAGCGGGTCATCATCACATTTCGATAGGAATTGAGGCGATTTCGTTGATCGACCGTTAAGGAGCCATCTCGAGACCATTTCGCCAGCACTGTCGGATCCACAGCTGACCGGACTTCGATTTCGCTCCAAAGCGCTTGACTGAAGGTTCCGAAAAGTTTTTGATGCTCGGCCTTTAGCAACGTAGTCCGAAGATAGGTTGAAGTCGATTCAATGCTTCGATGGGAAAGCGCCTTATACACCGCAAGTATCGAACCTCCACTTGCTTGATAGATGTCGTAAGCGAATCCGTCTCGGAAATCACTGGCGGTGATATGGCTTACTTGCTGATCAGGAGGTAGGTTCGAGTTGATCTCTCTCACCAGAACCTGCAGATACGATCCCTTTGCCGCGTTCGAAGACGTTCCGTAGTTTGTATCTGTTAGCCGTGCGACTAGGTCCCCACCACTGGCTGTCGACGCGTAGATCCAGGGAGATCGAACCGCACTCTCAAGTTCCATTATTCGGCGATCGAGACTGGCGACTTGCAGAGCAAGACCGTCTGCGAGAGACTTCTCCCGGTCCTTTTTACATTTCGCAAGGTCATCCTGCAGTTGCGTCCTAAGCGGTGCAGTCTTCTCTTGCAGCTTCTGCAGTACCGACCCTGCGCTGCCCTGTGATTTGAACAGGCCCTCGTGTATCTGTTCGGCACCTCCAGCTCGATCTTTCGTTCCACGCAATACGTATCGGCGATCGTCCATCGGATGAGTCTCGATGAACTTGGTGTTCACATCAAGGCTGAGTAGTACTGCAGGATTCCATCCTGTTCTTGCAAGACAAAGGTGAAATGCAACTCGGATATCGTCGCCATTTGGATAGAAGCCGGCAAGCATCTCACGAACGCTAAATCCCTTAAAGCTAAACGCTGACGATGTCATCCCCTGATACAGCATGTCGCCACTAGGCCTCGCACGTCCCGTCTTCTCTGCAACCTCCAAAAAATGCTGGTAGTTCATGCGCAAGCGCGTGTCTTCGGCGCTAAGCTTTCGGGGCATTCTGTCCGTGTGATCACTTGAATCTGGATTGCTAGTGGCACTATTCGAAACGCCCACTAACAATTGCTCCGTGCGCTCCCACCGATCTAAAACTTTGAACCAACGCTGCTTGATCGTTCTTCGAATCAGATCAAAGTGCGTCTTCGGTGCAAGGTGTCGAGTTGGCTCTTTCTTCTCTGGCAGTTTCCAGTAGAGCGATTTTTGACCCAGCGCATTGCGCGTCTGATTTACGATCGCCAAAAACATCGCGACATGT
>JAYNNS010000171.1:2116-6557 GCA_038112835.1 Curvibacter sp.
GCCTCTATCTGCGGCCGCTTGCCGATGTATTTCCGTTAGCTGAAGAACGGAGGTGATTCGCTGCCGATCGCCCACACGCGACTCGATTTGGTCAAGCAGTCGCCACCATGCCGTCAGAGCTTCTATGTAGCGTTTTGTGGTTTTTTCTGCGGCAGGCGACATCCTGTCTACGAGCGCCGGAGTGAGCTCACGAATTAGTTCAGGCCGACCTTGATATGCCCCCAACCATTTGTTGACACCTGAACCATAGGCTCTTTCCCGCCCGACGTCAAAGCACGTCAGATCGACGAAACATGGCTTTGTTGGATGTCGTGTTCGGAACCGAAGGCCGTTCTCCTGCTCACCGTCGTCGGCTCGAACAAGCTCTAGTTTCGTCGATTGAGGTTCTGAAAGACGATTCTTTGTATTCCTCGCGCCGCGTAGTCTCATACGAAGTCTAATGAAGTTGCTTAAATGCGCGTAGGTGGTCTGATCGTCAAGTCATCGTCGTCATACAGAGTGATTGGGATCGAGAGCATTTCCATGACCCAACGGAGATACAGCATCGTGGTTTCCCTACTTGCGTGTCCGAGTTGAGGCTGGATCTGTAGACGAATGATGCTTAGAGCCGAGTTTTCGATGAGCGCGGCGGCAGTTTCATTGCTGGTGTAGACGATGTTTTCGTATCGCTTTAACTCACGCCACAAGATGGAGCACGCCCACCAATGCCTGCCGGTGTGCGGAGACCACTGTTCGGTGCCGCCTCGATGGCTATCGATCGAAAATGGTGAAGAAGCTGCGGCCCATGCCTTGCCAAACATATCACCCATGAATCTTTCGCCATCGGATTCACGAAGAAAGAGATGAACTGCGCGTTTGGCCTTGGCGCTCCTTGCGGCCTGACCATGTTGGCCTTTCATTCGAATACCAAATGCTTTCGCACGATGGCCACTCCGATACTCGTGCCAGAGCTTCGCCAGGGAAAGCGGAATCAGAATGTCGCGCTCTGGACCTATCTTATCGCCGTGGTCCTCGCCAAACTGAGGTCCCTTTGTTCCGTACTTGATTGTGACGCGGACGTTGCGCAACCGCTCAGGCGCTTGTGGGTTCACCACGCTCCAACTAGAAGGATCCAAAGGAAGTGTATTTATACGTAAACAGACAACTTCCTCTCGCCGCATGGCTGTTAGGAGCACCGTGTAGCACATCAACCAGACCGTATATCCCTTGTCTGAATTTACTCGCTCCAACCATCGATCCAGTTGATCGTCACTCGGCATTGATATCGAGCGCCCCTTGCTACGAACAGCACCTCGGCGGACTTTCACTTCTTTGATCTTAGTGCCGTATCCACCTATAGCTGAATCCAATCGAATCTTCGCTGTTGTATAGGGCACGTCAAAGGAGACGCCTCGCCTCCCCGTGTGAACCATCCAACTAAGAAAGTTGCATGCTTCATTTACTCGAACTGTCACGGTGCTGGGTTTTAGGCCATTTCCCGCTTGTGACCAAATGCCTTTCAGCATTTCTGTTTGATATTGCCCTGCGATATGGACTGAGTAGTCGCAGGTAGTCAGGTCTATTCCCCGTACTTCCGCCCATTCAAGGAAGTTGGCCAACCAAGCCGCATAGTTGTCCATCGACTTTTTTGTTGGTATTCGTCCGCCGAATAGCGGCTCTTGATCAGCACCGATCCGACGACCTAGTCCTCGGTCAATCAAGTAGGCGTTGCCATCCCTGTGATAGCCCGGTCGAGAGTCGATGATGAACGGAAGGTGCGCCAGCGCCGGGTACCTATGGGCAAACTTTCCGTCTTTTGCTGAGTAGTGGACTGAGTAGCTTCTGGCGTCCATTGGTTAATGAATATTCACTTTCAAGAGGGTTCATATTACAAGAATTCATTGACACATTCTGATACTTGTTTAATGAATACTTGACGCGCCTATAACCACCAGATAGCCGCTGTGTCGGTTGGCCACCTCGGGCTTGCAGGGCTCGACCGACTTGGCGCCGATCTGGCGCGCCAGGTTCTTGGTCGAGACCTTGCGGTTGCCGTGCATCAGCACCACCAGGGGCCGGGCGTCCTGGTCCTGCATGATCAGTGTCTTGACCACACTGTAGGGGTCCCAGCCCAGCACCTCGGCGCTGTGCTGGGCGCCACCGTGCTCCAGGTATTCGTAGGGGTGCTCGCTGTAGTCCACCCCCTGCGCCTTGAGCAGCTGGGTGGCGGGGGTTTCGGAAACGTAGTCTTTCTTGGCCATGCCGGAATTTTCCTCCAGGCCGGCGCGGCCGCAGTGCCACAATCGCGCCCCATGAACACCTCCCCGGATGGCGCCGGCCTGCGCCACAGCCGCGCCGAAGATGCCCTGGCCCTGCTGTCGGGCACGGCGCTGATCGCCCTGGCCGTGGCCCTGTTCCAGCAGGCCCAGCTGCTCAGCGGCGGCACGGCGGGCATCGCCTTTCTGCTGCACTATGGCCTGGGCTGGAGCTTCGGCCCGGTGTTCTTCGTGCTCAACCTGCCCTTCTATGCCCTGGCCTGGCGCCGCCTGGACCGCGCCTTCCTGCTCAAGACCATGCTCGCGGTGGCCCTGCTCTCGCTGCTGACCGAGTTCATGCCCTGGCTGATCCGCTTCGAGCAGGTCCGTCCGCTCTACGCGGCGCTGGTCGGCGGCGTGCTGCTGGGCGTGGGCTTTCTCATCCTGTTCCGCCACCGCGCCAGCCTGGGCGGCGTGGGCATCCTGGCCTTCTGGCTGCAGGAGACGCGCGGCTGGCGCGCCGGCCATGTGCAGATGGTCGTGGACGGCGCTATCCTGCTCGCGGCCCTGCTCACGGCACCACTGCCGCAGGTGGCGTTGTCGGTGGTCGGTGCCGTGGTGCTGAACCTGACCTTGGCCATCAACCACCGCGCCGGGCGCTATATTGCCAACTGACCCGCCACCGCCAGGGAAGCTGCCCATGACTGCCGTCAACGACGACCCCGCGGCCCTGATCCGTGCGCCGCTGCAAGCCGCGCTCAGGAAACAGCGTGCCGCCTACCAGGCCCATCCGGTGCCGGACTACGCGGCCCGCTGCGCCGACCTGCGCAAACTCGAACGCTTCGTGCGCGAGCACCAGGAGGCCATCTGCACCGCCATCAGCGCCGACTATGGCAACCGTTCGCGCCACGAGACCCTGCTGACCGAGGTCCTGCCCGTGCTCAAGGGCATCCACCACACGCTCAAACACCTCAAGCGCTGGATGAAGCCGCAGCGCCGCGGTGTAGACCGCCTGGCCTTCGGCCTGGCGAAGAACCGCGTGATCCCCCAGCCCCTGGGCGTGGTCGGCGTGATCGTGCCCTGGAACTTCCCGCTCAACCTGAGCCTGCTGCCCTTGGCCGCCATCTTCGCAGCCGGCAACCGCGCCATGGTGAAGATGAGCGAGATCTCGCGCCACCTGGCCCAGTTGCTGATCAGGGAAATGCCCGACTACTTCCCTGCGGAAAAACTGCAGTTCTTCGACGAGAGCGGTGGCGTGGGCATCGAGTTCTCCAAGCTGCCCTTCGACCACCTGTTGTTCACCGGCTCGGGCCAGACCGGCAGGGCCGTCATGGCCGCGGCCGCCGCCAACCTCTGTCCCGTGACGCTGGAACTGGGTGGCAAATCGCCGGCCGTGGTCTGCGCGGACTTCCCGCTGCGAACAGCCGCCGAGCGCATCCTGCACGTCAAGTTCCTCAACGCGGGGCAGATCTGCACCACGGTGGACCACGCCTTCGTGCCTGAGCGCCGGCTCCAGGAATTCGTGGCGCTGGCGCAGGAGATCATGCCCCGGCGCTATCCGCGGCTGGAATCTCCGGACTACACCGCCATCATCGACGACATCGCCTACGCGCGCCTGCTGCACGCGCTCGACGATGCCCGACAGCGCGGCGCCCAGGTCATCCCGCTCATCCCGGGCAAGCCCTTCGACGCCCGGCTGCGCAAGATCGCGCCGCACCTGGTCATCGGCGCACCCGCGGACAGCCTGCTGATGCAGCGCGAGATCTTCGGCCCCATCCTGCCGCTCATCGGCTACGAAGACCTGGAGGACGATGTCATCCGGCGCATCAACGCGGGGCCGCGGCCGCTGGCGCTCTACCCCTTCACCCACGACCCGGGCGCGCTGGATCTGCTGCTCACACGCGTCATGTCCGGCGGCGTGACCGTCAACGACGCGCTCTACCACGTGGGCCAGCACGAGCTGCCCTTCGGCGGCGTGGGCGACTCCGGCATGGGCCACTACCACGGCCACGAAGGCTTCATCACCTTCTCCAAGCTGCGCCCGGTGTTCCACCAGGCGCGCTGGTCGCCCCTGGCCCTGCTGACGCCACCCTACGGGGCACTGGCGGACCGGATCCTGAAGTTCCTGCTGAAGTGAGCCGTGCGGTCTAGATGTGAAGCGTCAAGAGGTTGTTTCTTGATCTGTTGAGTCTGGACATGGGAGCAAC
>JAYNNS010000172.1:0-6556 GCA_038112835.1 Curvibacter sp.
CATGAACCAGCGCATGTACCCGCTGACCCTCAAGGGCATCGAGGAGGCCATGCGGCTGCTGACAAAATAGGAAACGTAAGTCAGGCTGCGTCCCGCGCGGGTTGTCCCTCTCCTCCCTCCGCCGGCGGAGGGAGGCCGGGAGGGCGGTGGTTCCGCATCAGGCCGTACGGCGGGGGCACTGCCATTTACAATGGCAGGCCCGCCGCCTTATTTCAACGGATAGAACGAGCGCCTCCTAAGCGCTAGATACAGGTTCGATTCCTGTCGGGGGCGCCAGTCGCGGCGATCTTGGAGGTCACCTCATGCGCCCGTCCCGTCTGTTCCCCGCTCTCTGCCTGCTGCTGGCCTTGCACAGCAGCCCTGCCCTGGCTCAGGCCCAGGTGGTCCAGACGCCCTACCAGAACCCCAAGGCCCTGATCGATATCTTTCTTGACGATCCGGCCAAGCTGGGGGCGGCGCTCTACTGGGTGCGCAGCTTCGTCAACCCGCTGACCGAAGCACCCTACAGCATGTTTCCGGAAGACATCAAGGTCATCGTGCTACTGCACGGCACCGAGATCGTGGCGCTGGCCAAGAAGAACGCCGCGCGCTACGAGGAGGTGCTGCAGCGCATGCGCTACTACGCCGAGATGGGCGTGAAGTTCCGGGTCTGCGGCCTGGCGCTGCAGGACTATGGCTACACGCCGGCGGACATGCAGGACTTCGTGGAGGTGGCCCCCTCGGCCATCACCGAGCTGGTGCACTGGCAGAACCAGGGCTATGCCCTGGTGCCGGCCATCGTGCAGGACAAGAAGTTCTCGATCGAGCAGATCCGCTGACCGGTCGCGCCAAAGACAACGGGACCCGCAGGTCCCGTTGTGCAGGCTGCGACCGAACGCTCAGGCAACGTAGCCCGGATTGGGTAGCACGCCCTCGACCTTGGGCATGTTGAGCTGGCGCGGGCTGACCTTGCCGCCGCGTGCCTTGAGCCAGGTCTCGACCACGTCCCAAACCGGCTTGTGGCCCGCGTTCTTCGCTTCCTCGGCCACCGGTGCCCAGCCGGCGACCTTGTAGGTCTTGTCGGCCTCGATGCGCTTGCCCTTGAGCATCATGTTGTCGATGCGCTGGCCCATGCCCGCCATCGGGTTGCAGGTGTAGCTCAGGCCGCCCACGCGCACCATGTCGCCGCCCTGCTGGTAGTAGGGGTCGGGGTTGAAGAGGTTGTCGCAGACGTCTTCGAGCACGGTCTTGATCATGGCGCCGCTCATTTCGCTGACGGTGGCGTAGGAGTAGGTCGTGGCCGTCATGTCCATCAGCCATTCACGCGTGATGGCCTGGCCCGGCAGCAGGCTGGTGCCCCAGCGGAAGCCGGGCGAGAAGGCCAGGTCCGCGCCCTGCACGTCGAGCAGCGCGTCGAGCAGCAGCTGGTCGCCCGTACCGTTGAAGTTGCCGCGACGGTAGAGCGTGCCCTCGGTCACGGCCAGCACCTCGTTGAGCCGGCTCTCGTACGGGGCACGGATCTTGGTGATCAGCGCGTCCATGGCGGGGTCGGCCGGCAGCATGTTAGCGAAGATCGGCAGCAGCTTGTAGCGGAAGTCGGTGACCTTCTTGTCCTTGACCTGGAAGTCGATCACACCCAGGAACTTGCCGTTGGAGCCGGCGTTGGTGACGATGGTCTTGCCCCCCTTGTTGGCCACGATGCTGGCCACGGGCATGCCGTCGTGCGTGTGGCCGCCCAGGATGGCGTCGATGCCGCTCACGCGGCTGGCCATCTTGAGGTCCACGTCCATCCCGTTGTGCGAGATGACGACGACGACCTGGGCGCCCTTGGCGCGGGCCTCGTCCACCATCTTCTGCATGTTCTCGTCCTGGATGCCGAAGGACCAGTCGGCCACCATGTAGCGCGGGTTGGCGATGGGGGTGTAGGGGAAGGCCTGGCCGATGATGGCGCAGGGCACACCGTTGATCTCGCGGATCACGTAGGGCTTGAAGACCGGGTCGCCGAAGTCGGTGGTGGTGACGTTCTGCGCCACGAAGTCGATCTTGCCCGCGAAGTCCTTCTCGATGATCTCCTTCACCCGCTCCATGCCGTAGGTGAACTCCCAGTGGCCGGTCATCACGTCCACGCCCAGCAGCTTGCAGGCGTCGACCATGTCCTGGGCATTGGTCCACAGCGAGGTGGCGCTGCCCTGCCAGGTATCGCCGCCGTCGAGCAGCAGCGCACCAGGCCGGCTCGCCTTGAGACGCTGCACCAGGGTGGAGAGGTGGGCGAAGCCGCCGACCTTGCCGTAGCGCCGCGCGGCCTTCTCGAAATCGAGATAGGTCAGGGCATGCGCCTCGGCCGTGCCCGGGCGCACCTTGGCCACCTTGAGCAGGTGCTCGCCCACGAGGTGGGGCAGGCGGCCCTTCATGCTGCCGATGCCCAGGTTGACGTTGGGCTCGCGGAAATGGATGGGCTTGAGCTGCGCATGGCAGTCGGTCATGTGCAGCAGGGAGACATTGCCGAACTTCGGGATGTCGTACAGGCCCTGAGCCGCGGTGGCCGCATCGGCCTCGGCGTAGCTGCCCAGGCCCATGCCCGCCATGGTGCCGGCACCCAGCACCTGCATGAATTCGCGCTTGGAGAGGTTCATAGTTCAGTCACTACTGATATGTCTGGAAAAAAAAGGCCCGGGGACCAGCCCCGGGCCGATGGTAGACCTTACTGGTTGACGGGCGACTTGGGGTCGAGCAGCAGGGCCATGATGTGCTTCATCTGCTCCTCGGTCAGGATGCCCTTGTGGCCGGCGCGCGGCATCTGCGAACAGGCGTTGTAGGCGCGCGCGTTGTAGATCTTGCCCCAGGTGTACTGGATGATGGCGGCCGACTCGGGCGCGTACAGATTGCTCACGCCGCGGATCTTGCCGTAGTTGTACAGGCTCGGGCCCAGGGTACCGAAAGAGATCTCCTCCTTGCTGATCTGGTGGCAGTTGTAGCAGTTGCCGCCGTTGACGGTCTTGGCGTCGTCGGTCCAGGTCATGCCGCGGCCACTCTGGGCGATCTGCTCGCCCACTTTCCAGTCACCGATGTAGTGACCGCCGGCCGGCCACTTGATGGTGGCCATGTTGGCGGCTTCGATGGCCTTGGCGGTCTGCTCGTCGATCGGCTTGCCGGCCACATCGGACTTCATGCATTCCAGGTTGGCATCGTCCAGCACCAGGCGGTCGGTCTTGGCGATGCCCTGGTCACGGAAGGAGGCCTTCATGATGTCGGCCGTCATCTTGTCGAGTTCGGCACTGCTGGGCAGGCTGGAGCAGCCGGCCACCAGCACGGCGGCACCGAGTACGCCCAGGGCGAGGTATTTCATCTGCTTTTTCATGGTTCTGTCTCCTCGATCTCAGCGCTTGATGGCCGGCGCGATGTTCTCGGCGCCCTTGGCGTTCACCCCCATGTACACACCCAGCGCGACGGTGGCGTCGCTGCCGAACAGCGGATAGGGGAAGCGCTGCTGGCGGTAGCAGTCGTTGAGGCGCAGCTGCATGCCCCACATCTGGCCGTTGGAGACGCGGTAGGCGGGCCAGGCGGCAAAGCCGATGCCGTCACCCGGGTTCTTGGTCAGGTTGGGCAGGTCCTGCAGGCGGATGCGCTTGCCGTCCTCGCCGTGGCAGGAGGCGCAGGAAAAGTCGTGCGAGCCGCCGCGCATGTAGAAGATGCGCTTGCCGACTTCGTACATCACCTTTTCCTGTTGGTGGCTGTTGGGCAGGTTAAACTTCATGCCGCGCGATTCGGCGGCGATCCAGGTCGCCAGCGCGGTCACATTGGCCATCTCGCCGCGTCCGAAGGGCGTCTTCGCGATTTCAGCGGCGTTGAAGCCCTGCAGGGTCTCCATGCAGGTCACGAGGCGCGATTCCAGGTCCTGCACCCTGTTGGTGTCGGCGAAGTGGCGCGGCAGCTCGACGAAAGCGCCCTTGACCACGCCCGGGCCCTTGCCCAGATCGCACCTTTCCAGCGAGGCGTTCTTGGGGCCGCGCTTCTGCTTCCAGAGGTCTTCCCCCTTGGCCTCGAAGAGCTCGGCGGGGTTGCCGTCGGCCAGCATGGCGCGGTATTCGGCAATGCCGTCGGCGGTGGATTTCTGCGCAAATGCGGGCACGCCGATCAGCGTCGCGGCCAGGGCCAGAGTCCAACGTTTCATGTTTGTCACCTCGTCGGTTTGTTGTGCAAGCAAAAAATGGAGAAGGGGCGCAAGCGCTTCCTTCTCCATCCGTTCCTGTCGGGGATCAGGACACCGTGGCTTCGTCGGTGCGGCTATCGCCCTTGTTGTCCTTCCAGCTCACGCTGATCTTGTCACCGGCCTTGGCGCCCTTGACGACGAACTGCATGAAGGGGTTCTTGGAAACGGCCGGGCCCCACTCGGCGGTCAGCACGACCTTGCCGTTGAGGGAGGCACTGACTTCGCTGATGAACCAGGCCGGGATGGTCTTGCCGGCCGCGTCCTTGCGCTGACCGGTTTCCATTTCGTGGCTCATGAGAACGCGCACGGTGGCCTTGTCGCCAGCGGCTTGCGCGCGGATGCGCATCGGATCTGCCATGTTGATACTCCTGAATACTGTGTTGAACGGGTGCGTGGTGCCGGGGCGATCAGCCGCCGCAACCGCCCAGCGTGACCTTGACTTCCTTCTTCGCGAAGAAGGCCTTGCCGTCGGCCGTCAGGGCCACGGCATAGACGTCGGAAGACTGACCCATCTTGGCACGGGTGGCGAAGCTGGGCTCGACCGCGTCGCTCACGTTGAACATGGCCACCAGGGCGTTGGGATTCTTCTCGACCAGCAGCAGCAGGCGCTTGACGCCGGGCAGCGTGGTGCTGGCCGACAGCGGCACCACGGCGCCGTTTTCGGCGATGTCCGGGCCACCGATGGTGACGTCCTTGCTTTCCACGGGCGCGCCGGCGCCCAGGGCCTTGACCACGTCAGCCGGGGTCTTGGCGTCGAAGGCGGCCTTCTCGTAGGCCAGGGCTTGTTGCGGCAGCAGACCACCGGCGGAAGCCAGCAGGCCGGCCACGACGGCGCTCTGTTTCAGTGTCTCGCGACGAGTTTGCATGTGTCTCTCCTTGAATAAGTCCATGCTAATGAAAAAATGTATCCTGCCCTATTGGTACTTGTACTTAAAACAGCCGCGTTATTTTCCCGCACCTGCGGCCAGCCATTGCGCCAGGGTCTTTGCGTCCGCCTCCGGCAGCGACTGCGCGGGCATGGGAATGGGGCCCCAGACACCGGCGCTGCCGTTGCGGATCTTGCCCACCAGGTAGTCGGTCTTGCCGGCATGCTTCTTCGCGATCTCCGCGAAGCTGGGCCCCACGAGCTTGCGCTCCATGGCATGACAGGCCGTGCAGCTGTGCTTGGTCAGCAGCGCCTGGGCCGCCTTGGGGTCCGCGCCGCCCTCGGCCCTGGGCGCGGGCTTGGCTGGCACCGGGGCCGGTGCAGCAGCCACGGCGGCAGCGGCCGCGCCCGCGCCCTTGGGTTCGGGCTTGCTCGTGTCGGCACCGCGCTGCGCACCCACCAGGCGGTTCTGCTCGGCCAGGTTGCCGTGCGCGTCGCGCGCATAGTCCGGCAGATAGGACGCCACGCGGGCTTCGGTCGCACAGTCCTTCATGCAGGCCACGGCTCGCACATCGGGCTGGCGCACCTTGCCCCCGAACTCCTTGCCGGGCCACAGCGCGTGGTCGGTCGTCATGCCGTTGCGGTTGGGCATGCGCTGCTGCACCTCGGCGATGTTCTTGTCCGACAGCACATAGTTGTCGGGCACGATACCGCCCAGGTTGAGCAGGAAGGCCGTGACCGCATACACCTCCTCGGTGCTCAGCGACTTGGGCGCGTTCCAGGGCATGGCGCGGTTGATGTAGTCCCACAGCGTCGAGACCGTGGGCACCTTCATCAGCGTGGTGCGGCCGGGGAAGTCGGCGCGCCTGAGGTTGGCCACGCGGCCGGTCTTGATGTCTTCGGCCGTGGTGCCGCCCACCAGCGGGCTGAAGACCTCGCCGGATTCGCCGAAGATGCCGTGGCAACTCGCGCACTTGCCTTCCCACACGTCCTGGCCCTTGGCCACGCTGCCCGAGCCGGGCGGCAGGCCCTTGAAGTCGGGCCGCACGTCGATGTCCCAGGCCGCCACTTCCTTGGCCGTGGCGTCACGCCCCACGCCCGGATACTTGCTGGCCTGGGCCTGCGCCGTGCCTGCCACCATCAGTAAGACCAGAGCGAGCCCGAAGAGGGAACCCAGACCAAGGCACCCGCGGAACTGGCTTGGCCAGGCCGCCGGGTGCGCCCCCCTTGAGGGGGGAGGCGCGTAGCGACTCAGGGGGTGCCGCATATCACGAGAGCTGGACATTTTTCACCTCCCCGCTTTCCTGCACCAGCCAGGACTGGATGCTGTTGTTGTGATAGATCGAGCGCGTGCCGCGCACGGCCCGCAGCTGCTTGTAGGTCGGCTGCACATAGCCCGTCTCGTCGGTGGCCCGGCTCTGGATGATGGCCGGCTTGCCGTCCCAGACCCAGTCGATGTTGAAGCGCGTCAGCGCCTTGGACAGCACGGGGGACTCCAGGCG
>JAYNNS010000173.1:0-2996 GCA_038112835.1 Curvibacter sp.
GCGCAGCGCCGCGTGGCCGCAGAGCGCGCGGTACGCTTCCTGGGCCGCAGCGCGGGCGTGCGCGCCAGCATCCTGCGCATCCCCGGCATCTATGCGCCGGACCGCGCCGGCGGCACACCGCGCGAGCGCCTGCTGCGCGGCACGCCCGCGCTGCGGGCCGAGGACGATGTCTACACCAACCACATCCATGCCGACGACCTGGCGCGCGCCTGCCTGGCCGCGCTCTGGCGCGCCGCGCCGCAGCGCGTCTACCACGCCAGCGACGACACGGCTCTCAAGATGGGCGAGTACTTCGACTTCGCAGCCGGGCTCTACGGCCTGCCGCGCCCACCACGCCTCAGCCGTGCCGAGGCCGTTCAGCAGCTGCCCGCCACGCTGCTGAGCTTCATGAGCGAATCACGCCGGCTTGCAAACACACGGCTCAAGCGTGAATTGCGTCTCGGATTGCGTTACCCGACGGTGGCCAGCGGCTTGCGAGCGCCCTGATCTCGCCGGATCGTCGCCGGCAGGCTTGCCCCTGGGCCCACCCCGGCGGCGCCAGCCGGCGCGCAGCTTCAAGCTGATCGAGCTGGTCATGGAGGATCCTACTGTAGGGATCCGCACAGTGTTCATGCTGCTGCACGCGCGGCCGTGAAACAGCCGCAGGTTCCTGAAACGTGCGGCTTTGTATGTGGTGCCCCGGGTCGGAATCGAACCGACACTCCTTTCGGAACCGGATTTTGAGTCCGGCGCGTCTACCAATTTCACCACCGAGGCAGGGATGGCCATTCGCGGGGAATGAGGCGGAAATTATGGCACAGTGGTGGCCATGAACTACCCCACGATCGAAGACGCCATCGGCAAGACGCCGCTCGTGGCGCTGCAGCGCATCGGCGCAGCCGAGAACCAGCCCCGCGGCAACGTCATCCTCGGCAAGCTCGAGGGCAACAACCCGGCCGGCTCGGTCAAGGACCGCCCGGCCCTGTCCATGATCCAGCGCGCCGAGGAGCGCGGCGATATCCAGCCCGGCGACACGCTGATCGAGGCCACCTCGGGCAACACCGGCATCGCCCTGGCCATGGCCGCGGCCATCAAGGGCTACCGCATGGTGCTCATCATGCCGGAGGACCTGTCCATCGAGCGCGCGCAGACCATGAAGGCCTTCGGCGCCGAGCTCATCCTCACGCCCAAGAGCGGCGGCATGGAGTACGCGCGCGACCTGGCCGAGAAGATGGAGAAGGAGGGCAAGGGCCGCGTGCTCGACCAGTTCGCCAATCCGGACAACCCGCGCATCCATTACGAGACCACGGGCCCCGAGCTGTGGGAGCAGACCGGCGGTCGCATCACGCACTTCGTCAGCGCCATGGGCACCACCGGCACCATCACCGGCGTCTCGCGTTTTCTCAAGGAAAAGAACCCCGAGATCCGCATCATCGGCGCCCAGCCCAGCGAGGGCTCGCGCATTCCGGGCATCCGCAAGTGGCCGCAGGAATACCTGCCCAAGATCTACGACCCCAGCCGTGTGGACGAGCTGGTCTATGTGAGCCAGAGCGACGCCGAGGAGATGTGCCGGCGCCTGGCACGCGAGGAAGGCATCTTCGCCGGCATCTCGGCCGCGGGGGCCTGCTGGGTAGCCCAGCAGATCGCGGCGACCGTGGAGAACGCGACCATCGTCTTCGTGGTCTGCGACCGCGGCGACCGCTACCTCTCGACGGGCGTCTTTCCTGCCTGATCCCGGCCGATGAGCGAGGCCTATCGCTATTGCCCCGCCTGCGCGACGCCGCTGGCTCGCATCAGCCTGCTGGAGGACGGCGGCCCCAAGGAGCGCCTGCGCTGCCCAAGCTGCGGCTGGACCCACTGGAACAACCCGGTACCCGTGCTGGCTGCGGTGGTGGAATACCAGGGCCAGATCCTGCTGGCGCGCAACGCAGCCTGGGAAGGCAAGATGTACGCGCTGATCACGGGCTTCATGGAAGCGGGCGAGACCCCGCAAGAGGGCATCGCCCGTGAGATCGCGGAAGAGACCCACCTGCGTGCGTTGGAGCTGAACCTCATCGGCGTCTACGATTTCCAGCGCATGAACCAGCTCATCGTGGCCTACCACGCGCGTTGCGAAGGTGAGGTGCGGCTTTCGCCCGAGCTCGTGGACTACCGGCTGTTCACGCCGGACAAGGTGAAATGCTGGCCGGCGGGCACCGGCTATGCGCTGGCCGACTGGCTGCGTTCACGCGGGCATGAACCCCAGTTCATCGAGTGGTCGCGCCCGCCCGACCCCATGTCGCCCGCCTGATCACCGGATTGCTTAAAATTCAGCCAGTTTTGATATATCCGGATCCGTCATGAACATCGATCGAGAACTCGACACCCGCGGCCTGAACTGCCCGCTGCCCATCCTCAAGGCCAAGAAGGCGCTGTCGGAGATGAGCAGCGGCCAGGTGCTGCGCGTGGTCGCCACCGACTCCGGCTCGGTGCGCGACTTCGCCGCCTTCGCCAAGCAGACCGGCAACGAGCTGCTGGAGCAGATCACCGAGGGCAAGGACTACATCCACGTCCTCAAGCGCAAGTGAGAGACCGGCCGGCGCCGACGCCGGCCTTGCTGCTCAGACCTTGAGCGCCTTCAGATAGTCGCGAAAGCGCGCGCCCACCTCGGGGTGCGCCAGGGCCAGCTCCACGGTGGCCTCGAGAAAACCTTCCTTGCTGCCGCAGTCGTAGCGCATGCCCGCGTAGGTGTAGGCGTAGGCGGCTTCGTGCTTCAACAGGCCGGCAATGCCGTCGGTGAGCTGGATCTCGCCGCCCGCGCCGCGCGGCTGCTGGCGGATCTGTTCGAAGACCGCCGGCGTGAGGAGGTAGCGGCCGGCCACGGCCAGGCGCGAGGGCGCCGCCTCGGGGGCTGGCTTCTCCACGATGCGCTCGATCTGCAGCAGGCGCTCACCCGCCGGCGTACCGGCCACGATGCCGTAACGGCGCACCTGCTCCTGCGGCACCTCCTGCACGGCCAACACCGAGCGGCCCAGGCG
>JAYNNS010000173.1:3006-6546 GCA_038112835.1 Curvibacter sp.
GTGCTCGGCGCAGAGCACGGCATGGCCCAGGCCCAGCGCGCGCGGCTGGCGCACATAGGAACAGAGCATGTCCTCGGGCTGCACCGAGCGCACGATGTCCAGCAGGGCCTGCTTGCCCGCCTGTTCGAGCTCGTTTTCCAGCTCGTAGGCGGTGTCGAAGTGGTCCTCGATGGCGCGCTTGTTGCGCCCGGTCACGAAGACCATGTGGCGGATGCCGGCGGCATAGGCCTCTTCCACCGCGTACTGGATCAGCGGCTTGTCGACCACGGGCAGCATCTCCTTGGGCGCGGCCTTGGTGGCCGGCAGGAAGCGCGTGCCCAGGCCGGCAACGGGGAAGACTGCGGTCTTGATCTGGTTCATGGTCCCGATTCTCCCTGCGCAATATGTCATTTCAAGCGGCTGAGCTGGTCCTGGATCTTGGCCAGCGTGGCCGTGAAGTCGGCCACGCGCCTGTTCTCCTGCTCGATCACGGCCGGCGGTGCCTTGGCCACGAAGGCCGCGTTGGCGAGCTTGCCCCTGGCCTTGGCGATCTCGCCTTCCAGGCGCGCGGCCTCCTTGCCCAGACGCGCCTTCTCGGCGGCCACGTCCACTTCCATGTGCAGGCACAGCCGGGCCTCGCCGACCACGGCCACGGGCGCGGCCTGCGCGGCGGCCACCCATTCGGCTTCGCTCGCGTACACCTTGACCTCGGCGAGCTTGGACAGGGCCTGCAGCACCGGGGCCCACTGCGTGATGAAGGCGGCCTCGCCGGCGTTGCCCGCGAGCGCGTACAGCGGCAGGCGTGTGGAGGGGGAAACATTCATCTCGCCGCGCAGGTTGCGGCAGGCGTCGACGAACTGGCGCAGGCGAACCACTTCGGCCATGGCGGCGGCGTCGATGCGCTCGGGCTGCGCCACCGGGTAGGCCGCCACGCTCACCGACTCACCGGCACGGCCGGCCACGGGCGCGACCTTCTGCCACAGCTCCTCGGTGATGAAGGGGATCAGCGGATGCGCCAGACGCAGGATAGTCTCCAGCGTGCGGATCAGGGTGCGGCGTGTGCCGCGCTGCTGGGCGGCGCTGCCGCCATTGATCTGCACCTTGGCGATCTCCAGGTACCAGTCGCAGAACTCGTTCCAGACGAAGTCGTAGATCGTGTTGGCCACCACGTCCAGGCGGTAGTCGGCAAAGCCCTGCGCCACCTGCGCCTCGACCTGCTGCAGCAGTGAGACGATCCAGCGGTCGGCGGCGCTGAACTCCAGGTAGCCACCGGGCACGCACTCCTCCGCGCCGTGTTCCTTGAGGCCGCAATCCTGGCCCTCGCAGTTCATGAGCACAAAGCGCGTGGCGTTCCAGAGCTTGTTGCAGAAGTTGCGGTAGCCCTCGCAGCGCTTGCTGTCGAAGTTGACGCTGCGGCCCAGCGTGGCCATGGCGGCGAAGGTGAAGCGCAGCGCGTCGGCGCCATAGCCCGGGATGCCCTCGGGGAATTCCTTCTCGGTGGCCTTGCGCACCTGGGGCGCGTTCTCGGGCCGGCGCAGGCCCTGGGTGCGTTTCTCGAGCAGCGGCGCGAGCGCGATGCCGTCGATCAGGTCCACCGGGTCCAGCACATTGCCCTCAGACTTGCTCATCTTCTTGCCCTGCGCATCGAGCACCAGACCATGGATGTAGACGTGCCGGAAGGGCACCTTGCCCGTGAAGTGGGTCGTGAGCATGATCATGCGCGCGACCCAGAAGAAGATGATGTCGTAGCCCGTGACCAGCACGCTGGACGGCAGGTAGAGGTCGAAGTCTTCCGTCTGCTCGGGCCAGCCCATGGTGCTGAAGGGCACCAGGCCCGAGGAGTACCAGGTGTCGAGCACATCCTCGTCACGCACCAGCTTCCTGCCCGGCGCCTGCGCCTGCGCCTCGGCCTCGCTGCGGGCCACGTAGACCTGGCCGTCCTCGTCGTACCAGGCCGGGATCTGGTGGCCCCACCAGAGCTGGCGCGAGATGCACCAGTCCTGGATGTTGTTCATCCACTGGTTGTAGGTGTTGACCCAGTTCTCGGGCACGAACTTCACCTCACCCGAGGCCACGGCGTCGATGGCCTTCTGCGCGATGCTCTTGCCCGTCGGGTCTTTGTCGCTGACCTTGCTCATGGCCACGAACCACTGGTCGGTCAGCATGGGCTCGACGATCTGGCCCGTGCGCGTGCAGATGGGCACCATGAGCTTGTGCTTCTTGGTCTCGACCAGCAGACCCTGGGCCTCCAGGTCCTTGACGATCTGCTTGCGCGCGACGAAGCGGTCCAGGCCGCGATAGGCCTCGGGCGCGTTCTCGTTGATGGTGGCCTGCAGCGTGAGGATGCAGATCATCTCCAGCTTGTGGCGCTGGCCCACCTGGTAGTCGTTGTAGTCGTGCGCGGGCGTGACCTTGACCACGCCGGTACCGAATTCCTTGTCCACGTAGGCGTCGGCGATCACCGGGATCTCGCGGCCCACGAGCGGCAGCTTGACCTGCTTGCCGATCAGGTGCTGGTAGCGCTCGTCCTCGGGGTGCACCATCACGGCCACGTCGCCGAGCATGGTCTCGGGGCGGGTGGTGGCCACGACCAGGCTGTCCGAGCCATCGGCCAGGGGGTAGCGGATGTGCCAGAGCGAACCGTCCTTCTCCTCGCTTTCGACTTCGAGGTCGGAGACGGCGGACTGCAGCACCGGGTCCCAGTTCACGAGGCGTTTGCCGCGGTAGATCAGGCCCTGTTCGTACAGGCGCACGAAGGTCTCGGTCACCACCCGGGAGAGCTTGTCGTCCATGGTGAAGTACTCGCGACTCCAGTCCACGCTGTCGCCCATGCGGCGCATCTGGGTGGTGATGGTGTTGCCACTCTGTTCCTTCCACTCCCAGACGCGCGCGACGAAGTTCTTGCGACCCAGGTCATGGCGGCTGACCTTCTGCTCCTGCAGCTGGCGCTCCACCACGATCTGGGTGGCGATGCCCGCGTGGTCCGTGCCCGGCACCCAGACCGTGTTGCAACCGGCCATGCGGTGGTAGCGCGTGAGCGCATCCATGATGGTCTGGTTGAAGGCGTGGCCCATGTGCAGCGTGCCCGTGACGTTGGGCGGCGGCAGCTGGATGGCGAAAGCCGGCGCGCCCGTCTTGGCCTGGCCTGTGCCACGGAAGCCGGCCCGGCCGTAGCCGCGCTTTTCCCACTCGGGGCCCCAATGCGCCTCCAGGGCGGCCGGTTCGAAGGACTTGGACAGGCTGTTGAGGCCCGGTTGCTGGACGGTGTCGGTCATGGTGTGGGTCTGGAATGCAAAAACGGCACCCGCGGGTGCCGTTGCAGGGGCAGGCTGGAAACTGCCCCGATTTTACCGGGCGGACCGCCTTCAAACCGGCCTAAGCCGTCTGGGGCAAGTCCTTGGCGGCCCGCAGGCACGCAGCCAGCACGTCCCGGCTGCCGATCTGGTTGGCCAGCAGCAGGATCAGCCGGGCATTGAGCAGCTCGGACTGCGCTGGGCTCAGGCCCTGGTGGGCGTCGAGCAACTGCTCGTAGAAACCGTCGGCGTCCTGGAAGTTGGGGGT
>JAYNNS010000174.1:0-6457 GCA_038112835.1 Curvibacter sp.
TGGAGGCGTAGGCGATCATGCCGTAGCGGCTGGCGCGGCCGTAGGTGGGCTTGAGGCCCGTGAGACCGCAGACGGAGGCGGGCTGGCGGATCGAGCCGCCGGTGTCCGTGCCCGTGGCGGCCGGTGCCAGGCGGGCCGCCACGGCGGCTGCGCTGCCGCCGGAAGAACCGCCCGCGACGCGCTGCCGGTCCCAGGGGTTGCGCACCGGCGCCGGGGCGCTGTGACCCACGGCCGGCACGGCCACGCTCTCGTTGGCCGAGCCCATGGCGAACTCGTCGCAGCTGAGCTTGCCCAGGGTCACCATGCCGGCACCGCCCGGCTCGCCGGGCGTTCCGGTCCCCAGCTTGCGCACCACGGTGGCGTCGAAGGGCGAACGGTAGCCGGCCAGCATCTTCGAGCCGGCGGTGGAGGCGAAGTCCCGGGTGACGAAGATGTCCTTGTGCGCGATCGGCACGCCGGCCAGCGGGCCGGCCGTGCCTGCGGCGAGGGCCGCATCCGCGGCACGCGCCTGGGCCAGCGTGGCCGCCTCATCCACGGCCAGGAAGGCGGCGAGGTCCTGGTGGGCGGCCATGCGGCCGAGGAAATGCTGCGCGGTCTCGACGGCGGAAACCTGTTTCTCGCGCAGCTGGCGGGCCAGCTCGGCCACGGACAGTTGGTGCAGTTCGGACATCACTCGATCACCTTGGGCACAAGGAAGAGACCGCGCTCGACGGCAGGGGCGCTTTGCTGGTTGGCCGTGCGCTGGTCGGGCTCGCTGGCCACATCCGCGCGCAGGCGCAGCGCGGCCTCGCCGCAGGCCGCGGCCATGGTGGGGTGGGACAGGGGCTCGACACCCGTGGTGTCGACGGCCCGCATCTGCTCGACGAGGTCGAAGAAGCCGTTGATGCGGGCCAGCATGCGCTCGCCTTCGGCGGGCTTCAGTTCGAGCCGGGCCAGGTTGGCGATGCGTGAAATGTCTGAGGGGCTCAGGGACATGGCAAAGGGGGGTTGAAACCGGGTGTAATCCCGGGCCCGAGAGGCCCGGAACAGCGGGTTATACACAGGGGATAAGGTATTATCCCGCCTTTAAGGGAGGCTCCTTTCTGTCCACAGGAAATACGGCCTTTCGCAAGAGTCACCCCCCGCGCGCAGCGCACCGGGCGACGGCCGAACGAAGGTCGGCCGTGCCCCCACCGAGGATAGAGAATGTTTGGAGCTTTCCGTCAGTACTTCTCCACTGACCTGGCCATCGACCTGGGTACGGCCAACACCCTCATCTACGTGCGTGACAAGGGCATCGTGCTCGACGAGCCTTCGGTGGTCGCCATCCGCCACGAGGGCGGCCCGCAGGGCAAGAAGACCATCCAGGCCGTGGGCCACGAGGCCAAGGCCATGCTGGGCAAGGTGCCGGGCAACATCGAGGCCATCCGCCCGATGAAGGACGGCGTGATCGCCGACTTCACCGTCACCGAGCAGATGCTCAAGCAGTTCATCAAGATGGTGCACCCGCGCGGCGTGCTCAAGCCCAGCCCGCGCATCATCATCTGCGTGCCCTGCGGCTCGACCCAGGTCGAGCGCCGTGCCATCCGCGAGTCGGCCCTGGGGGCGGGCGCCAGCGACGTCTACCTGATCGAGGAGCCCATGGCCGCGGCCATCGGCTCGGGCCTGCCCGTGTCCGAGGCTTCAGGCTCCATGGTGGTGGACATCGGCGGCGGCACCACGGAAGTGGGCGTGATCTCGCTCGGCGGCATGGTCTACAAGGGCTCGGTCCGCGTGGGCGGCGACAAGTTCGACGAGGCCATCATCAACTACATCCGCCGCAACTACGGCATGCTGATCGGCGAGCCCACGGCCGAGGCGATCAAGAAGAACATCGGCTCGGCCTTCCCCGGCAGCGAGGTGCGCGAGATGGAAGTGCGCGGCCGCAACCTGTCCGAGGGCGTGCCGCGCAGCTTCACGATCTCCTCCAACGAGATCCTCGAAGCGCTGACCGACCCGCTGAACAACATCGTCTCGGCCGTGAAGAACGCGCTCGAGCAGACCCCGCCCGAACTCGGCGCCGACATTGCCGACCGCGGCATGATGCTGACCGGCGGCGGTGCCCTGCTGCGCGACCTGGATCGCCTGCTGTCCGAGGAGACGGGCCTGCCCGTGCTGGTGGCCGAGGACCCGCTGACCTGCGTGGTCCGCGGCTGCGGCATCGCCCTGGAACGCATGGACCGACTCGGCGCCATCTTCACGAACGAATAACCCTCGGACGCAGCGATGCCGCTCGGTACGCTGGACAGAACGCCTCCCCCCTTCTTCCGGCAGGGCGCCTCCGCCCTGTCGCGCCTCATGCTGTTCAGCGCGCTGGCGCTGTTCCTGATGGTGGCCGACACGCGCTTCAGGCTCACCGGCCCCATCCGCATGACCATCGCCTCGGTGCTCTACCCGGTGCAGTGGGCCCTGCTGCAGCCCGTGCAGTGGTCGCGCGACGTCTTCAGCAACCTGGGGTCCCTGCGTAGCGCGCAGGACGAGGCCTTGCTGCTGCGCGAGCAGCTGCGCCTGCAGTCGCCGCGCGCCCAGCAGTACGAGCAGCTGGCGCTGGAAAACGAGCGCCTGCGCCAGCTGCTGGACCTGCGCCAGCGCATGCCCACGCCGGGCCTGGCGGCCCAGGTGCTGTACGACGCGGCCGATCCCTACGAGCACAAGGTCATCATCGACAAGGGCCTCATCCACGGCATCAGCGCCGGTGCGCCGGTGCTCGACGAGTCGGGCGTGCTGGGCCAGGTCACGCGCGTCTATCCCTCGATGGCCGAGGTCACGCTGGTGATCGACGCCGAGCAGGCGGTGCCCGTGCTCAACACCCGCACCGGCGTGCGTGCCGTGGCCTTCGGCGAACCCGGCCTGCACGGTGGCATGCTGGAGCTGCGCTACATGGGCACCAATGCCGACGTGCAGCCGGGCGACCTGCTGACCACCAGCGGTATCGATGGCGTCTTTCCGCCGGGCCTGCCGGTGGCGCGCGTGCAGCAGGTCGAGCGCCACGTCGAGTCGCCCTTCGCGCGGATCTACTGCGTGCCACAGGCCCGCGTGGACGGTACCACCCAGGTGCTGGTGCTGCCCACGCTGGCCGGCCAGCAGCCCGCGCGCCCGCAGGAGCCGCCCCCGCCCCGCGGCGGCCAGAAGAACGCAGGCAAGGGAGGTGGCCGATGATCATGCGCCCCGGGCAGCAGCTCCTGTTGCCGGCCAACCCGCTTTTCATCTGGGGCAGTCTGGCGGCCGCTTTCGGGCTCAACCTGCTGTTCAACATGGAGCTGTGGGGCCGTGCGGCCTGGGCGCCCGACCTGCTGGCCCTGACCCTGGTGTTCTGGGGTGTGCATCAGCCCCAGCGCGTGGGCATGAGCGGCGCCTTCGTCTTCGGCCTGCTCATGGATGTGCACCAGGGCAGCGTGCTGGGCCAGCATGCCCTGGCCTATGCCGTGCTGAGCTTCTTCGCCATCGCCATCCATCGCCGCCTGCTCTGGTTCACCGTGATCAGCCAGGCCGTGCAGGTCTTTCCCCTGCTGGCGGCGGCCCATGCCGTGTCGCTGGCGGTGCGCATGATGGTGGGCGGGCATTTTCCCGGCGGGTCCCTGCTGCTCGCACCGGTGCTGGAATCGGCGCTTTGGCCGCTGGCCACCCTGCTGCTGCTGCTGCCGCAGCGCCGTGCGCCCGACCCCGACGCCAACCGCCCGCTGTAATATGGCCCCCACGCTTGCCACTGCGTGTGCTGCGCTGAACGTGCCGATGCCTGAGGCCAGGGCTCTTCGCACCGTCCCGACCTGTGCAGGCAGGTCGGGAACTGCGGTGTTCAGCCCCTCGGGGGCGGGTTTGCCTTGGGGCGGCCCGGTGGCGAACCGGCTTGGCGTTGACCATCGACCCTGACCCATGACCGAACTGCGCAACGTCGAAGCCGACCTGCATCGCTTTCGCGCGCGTGTGCTGGTGATCTCGCTGCTGGTGTTCGGCTGCTTCCTGGTCCTCTTCTTCCGTCTGTTCTACCTGCAGGTGCTGCGGCACGACGAGCTGGAGGAGCGGGCCGAGATCAACCGCACCACCATCGTGCCCCTGGTGCCCACGCGCGGCCTGATCCTGGACCGCAACGGCATCCCGCTGGCCACCAACTACTCGGCCTACACGCTGGAGATTACGCCTTCGCAGGTGGACCACCTGGAGCGCACCATCAACGAGCTGGCGGAGCTGGTGGACATCACGCCGCGCGACCGCCGGCGTTTCCGCAAGCTGCTGGAGGAGACCAAGGGCGCCGAGTCCCTGCCCATCCGCACCCGCCTGTCCGACGAGGAGGTGGCGCGCTTCACCGTGCAGCGCTTCCGCTTCAAGGGCGTGGACATCAAGGCGCGCCTGTTCCGCAACTACCCCTGGGGTGAGCTCGGCAGCCATGTGGTGGGCTACATCGGCCGCATCAACCCGGCCGAGAAGAAGGAGCAGGAGGACTGGGACGAGGAGGACCAGGCCAACTACCGTGGCACCGACTACATCGGCAAGCTCGGCGTCGAGCAGAGCTTCGAGAAACACCTGCATGGCACCACCGGTTTCGAGCGCGTGGAAACCTCGGCGGGTGGACGTGCGGTGCGCAAGCTCGCCAGCACGCCGGCCAAGCCGGGCAACAACGTGGTGCTGTCGATCGACATCAAGCTGCAGAACCTGGTCGAAGAGATGTTCGGCCAGCGCCGCGGCGCCCTGGTGGCGCTGGATCCGAACAACGGCGAGATCCTGGCCTTCGTGAGCAAGCCCACCTTCGACCCGAACATGTTCGTCGAGGGCATCGATACCGAGTCCTGGCAGGCACTCAACGAATCGATCGACAAGCCGCTGCTGAACCGGGCCCTGCGCGGCACTTATCCGCCGGGCTCCACCTACAAGCCCTTCATGGCCCTGGCCGCGCTGGAGACCGGCAAGCGCACGGCCGCCACCGTGATCCACGACGGCGGCTCCTGGGTCTTCGGCGGCCACGTCTTCCGCAGCCACGGCGACCATGGCCTGGGCGCGGTGGACATGCACCGCAGCATCGTCAAGTCGAGCAACGTCTATTACTACTCACTGGCCAACGACATGGGGGTCGACGCCATCCACGACTTCATGAAGCCCCTGGGCTTCGGCCAGCTCACCGGCATCGACATCCAGGGCGAGGTGCGCGGCGTGCTGCCCAGCCAGGACTGGAAGCGCCGCACCTACCGCCGCCCCGAGCAGCAGAAGTGGTACGCCGGCGAGACCATCTCGCTGGGCATCGGCCAGGGCTACAACACCTTCACCATGTTGCAGCTGGCCTCGGCCACGGCCACCCTGTCCAATGGCGGCATCAAGCATGTGCCGCACCTGACCCTGGGCACCCAGGCCGCCGGCAGCCAAGAAGTCGTGCCCGTGGCCAAGCAGCCGCCGCAGGACCTGCGCTACAAGCCCCAGCACCTGGCCGTGATCCGCAAGGCGCTGGCTGCCGTCACGCAGGAAGGCACTTCGGTGCGCTCCTTCCTCGGGGCCAAGTACCTGAGCGCGGGCAAGACCGGCACGGCGCAGGCCGTGACCATCGGCCAGAAGGAGAAGTACGATGCCCGCAAGATGGAGGAGCACCAGCGCGACCACGCCCTCTACATGGCCTTTGCGCCCGCAGACAACCCCCAGATCGCGCTGGCCGTCGTCGTGGAAAACTCGGGCTTTGGTGCCGAGCACGCCGCGCCCATGGCCCGGCGCGTGTTCGACTACTGGCTGCTCGGCGAGTACCCCAGCGTCGAAGACCTGGCGGCCGTGAGCCAGGGCAAGGCGGCTACGCCGTTGGGCAAGCCGCGCCTCGCGGCCGATGTGGCCTGGCCGCCCAAGGGCAAGGAAGGCGTGAGCTTCGCGCAGCCCTGAGCGGGCTCAGGGCTGGCGCAGGAAGGCGTCGTAGCCGGTCTTGAGGATCAGGGCCAGCACCACGACGATGAAGACCCCGCGCACGAAGCCTGCGCCGTGCCTGAGCGCCAGCCGCGTGCCCAGCAGGCTGCCCACCACATTGGCCAGGGCCAGCGGCAGCGCCAGGTGCCACCAGACGTGGCCCTTGAGCGTGAACAGCAGGAGCGCCGAGAGGTTGCTGCTCAGGTTGAGCAGCTTGGCACCGGCCGAGGCGTGCAGGAAGTCGTAGCCCAGCCAGCGCACCAGCAGGAAGACGAAGAAACTGCCCGTGCCCGGGCCGAAGAAACCGTCGTAGAAGCCGATCAGCAGGCCCACCGTGCCTGCGGCCAGCAGCTCCTGGCGGCCGGCAAAGCGCGGCGCGTGGTGGCGGCCCAGCTCCTTCTTCATCAGCGTGTAGACCAGCACCCCCAGCAGCACGGCCGGCAGCAGCTTGCGCAGGAAGTCGGGCGAGACCAGGGTCACGATCCAGGCCCCGGCCAGCGAGCCGGCAAACGACAGGCCCATGGCCGGCAACATGGTGCGCCAGGACAGCTCGACCCGGCGCAGG
>JAYNNS010000175.1:0-1954 GCA_038112835.1 Curvibacter sp.
GTTGAGGATGGCCAGGCGCGGCAGCAGCGCTGGCTGCTGATTGGCCAGGTTCCTGGCCACGGCACCCCCCCAGTCGTGGGCGACCAGGCAGGCCAGGGGGTGGCCGGGCGATTCGATGGCGATCAGGGCCGCGAGGTCCTGCACCAGATGCCTGGCTCGGTAGGCGGCGGGGTCCGTCGGTGCGCTGGACGCTTCGTAGCCGCGCAGATTGGGCGCCACGCAACGGTAGTCGCCGTGCTCGGGCCGGGCGAAATATTCGAGCAGCGCGTCCCAGACGAAGGCGGCTTCGGGGAAGCCGTGCAGGAAGAGCAGCACCGGCCGGCCGCGGGCGCCGGCGGCGCGGCAGCTCAGGCGGATGCCGTGGGGCAGTTCTTGTTGCCAGGTCTCGATCATGGCGTCTCCGCAGGGCTGTCCTGCGGAGATTCTGGATCGGCAGCCGCGTGGGCCCAGTCCCACAGAAGACAGGCCACGTCCTCGATGCCCGTGCGCTTGGTGGCCGAGAACAGGCGCACTTCGCCGCCGCCGGCATTGAGCTTCATGATCGCCAGAGCCTTGGCGGCCTCGCTGCGGGTCAGCTTGTCGGCCTTGGTGAGCACGACCAGGAACTTCAGGCCCTCCTCGACGCGCGGGCGGATGACTTCGAGCAGCACCTCGTCCAGTTCGGTCAGGCCGTGGCGCGGGTCGCACAGCAGCACGATGGCCTTGAGGTTCTCGCGCGTGACCAGGTAGTTGGCCATGACCTGCTGCCAGCGGATCTTGTCCTGTTTGGGCACGGCGGCGTAGCCGTAGCCCGGCAGGTCGGCCAGCACCGCATCGGTCACGCCCTGCTTGCCCAGGGCGAACAGGTTGATGTGCTGGGTGCGCCCTGGTTTCTTGGAGGCGAAGGCCAGCTGGTTCTGCTGCGTCAGGGTGTTGATGCAGGTGGACTTGCCGGCGTTGGAGCGGCCGACGAAGGCGATTTCCGGCACGTCCAGGGCCGGCAGGAAGCGCAGTTCCGGGGCCGTGGTCAGGAAACGGGCCGTGTGCAGCCAGCCCAGGGCGCGGACGGCCTCGGGTTTGGCGGCGGCGGCCTGCTGGCCCGGATAGGGCGGGCGGGCGGTTTTGGAGGGGGAGGTCATGGGGAGATGAGGAGTGCCCGGCCCTGCATTGTAGAATCGGGCAGTTTTGCTCCAACCTGAACCAGAACCATGAAGTTGCTTGCTCCCCTGATGTTGGCTGCCGTGCTGGCAGCGCCCGCTCTTGCTGCAGCCCAGGACGCCAAGGCCCCGGCCAAGCCCGATCTGGCCAAGGGTGAGGCCAAGTACACCGCCGTCTGTGCGGCCTGCCACGGTGCCGATGGCAATTCCGGCATTCCGGCCAACCCCAAGCTGGCCGGCCAGCACCCCCAGTACCTGGTCAAGCAGCTGCAGGAATTCAAGTCCGACAAGCGCAAGAGCGCCGTCATGAAGGGCTTCGCCGCTGTGTTGAGCGACGAGGACATGGTCAACGTCAGCGCCTGGTTGGCTGCCCAGAAGGCCAAGCCCGGCTTCGCCAAGGACAAGGACCTGGTGGCCCTGGGCGAGCGGATCTACCGCGGCGGCATCCCGGATCGCCAGATCGCCGCCTGCGCCGGCTGCCACAGCCCCAACGGTGCCGGTATCCCGGCCCAGTACCCGCGCATGAGCGGTCAGCACGCCGACTACACCACCGAGCAGCTGCGTGCTTTCCGCGACGGCCTGCGCGGCAACAGCGTGCAGATGAACCAGGTGGCGGCCAAGATGAACGATCGCGAGATCAAGGCGGTCTCGGACTACATCGCCGGTCTGCGCTGAACGCCCGCGGAACTTCCGCGGCTGCTTCCAGCTCCATCCGAGGCAGGTCTTTGAACAAGGGCCTGCCTCTTTTCTTTTTTCATCATGACTGTTTCTTCCCGAGGCCTTGAGTTGTCAGTTTCCTCGCGCTCGCTGCGTGCGGC
>JAYNNS010000175.1:1964-6434 GCA_038112835.1 Curvibacter sp.
GCGTGCGGCCGTCGAGCTGCTGTCGTCCATGCGCTTCGCGATCTCGCTGCTCACGGTCATCTGCATCGCCTCGGTGATCGGCACGGTGCTCAAGCAGCACGAGCCGCTGAACAACTACATCAACCAGTTCGGCCCCTTCTGGGCCGAGGTCTTCGGCCAGCTCGATCTCTACGCGGTCTACAGCGCCTGGTGGTTCCTGCTGATCCTGGCTTTCCTGGTGACCAGCACCACGCTGTGCATCGCGCGCAACACGCCCAAGATCCTGGCCGATCTGCGGGTCTACAAGGAAAACATGCGCGAGCAGGCGCTGCAGGCTTTCCACCACAAGGCCCGGGGCTCGGTGGCCGATACGCCCGAGGCCGCGGCCCAGCGCCTGGGCCGCCTGCTGGCCACCGGGGGCTGGAAGGTCCGGCTGCAGCGGCGCGAGACCGCGACCGGTGAGGGCTGGATGGTGGCGGCCAAGGCGGGGGCGGCCAACAAGCTCGGCTACCTGGCCGCGCACAGCGCCATCGTGCTGGTCTGCCTGGGCGGCCTGTTGGACGGCGACCTGATCGTGCGCGCGCAGATGTGGTGGGGCGGCAAGACGCCGTACGCCGGCGGCGGCCTGATTGCCGATGTGCCGGCGCAGCACCGCCTGGACGAGCGCAACCCCACCTTCCGCGGCAACCTGCTGGTGGCCGAGGGTACGCAGTCCAGCACGGCCATCCTGAACCAGTCCGACGGCATCCTGCTCCAGGAACTGCCGTTCGCGATCGAGCTCAGGAAGTTCATCGTCGAGCACTACTCCACCGGCATGCCCAAGCTCTTCGCCAGCGAGATCGTGATCCACGACAAGGCCACGGGCGAGAAAAAAGAGGCGCGGATCGAGGTCAACCACCCGGCCAGCTACAAGGGCATCGAGATCTACCAGTCCAGCTTCGACGACGGCGGCTCTACCGTGCGCCTGCGCGCCCAGCCCATGACGGCAGGCGGCAAGCCCTTCGAGGTCGAGGGGGTGATCGGCAGCACCACGCGCCTCACGCGCGGGGACGAGGCGCTGACGCTGGAATACACCGGCCTGCGCGTGATCAACGTCGAGAACTTTGCGGGCAGCGGCCCCTCGGGTGTGGACGTGCGCAAGGTGGATCTGCGCAGCTCCCTGCAGGAGCGGCTGGGGGCGGCCAACAAGCACGATGCGCCCAAGACCCAGCGCAATGTCGGCCCCAGCGTGACCTACAAGCTGCGCGACGCTGCCGGCCAGGCGCGCGAATACCACAACTACATGCTGCCCGTGGATCTGGGCGACGGCGTGCCGGTCTTCCTGTTGGGCATGCGCGAGACCCCGGCCGAGGCCTTCCGCTACCTGCGCATCCCGGTGGACGCGCAGGGCAGCGCCGAGGAGTTCTTCCGCCTGCGCGCGGCCCTGGCCGATCCGGCGCTGCGCACGCAGGCCGTGCGGCGCTATGCGGCGCGCATGATCGATCCGGCCCGCCAGGACTTGCTGCCCCAGCTCAGTGCCTCGGCCATGCGCGCCCTGGCCCTGTTTGCCGGGGCCGAGCCCGTGGCCGGCAGCAGCGCCCCGGGCGGTCTGCAGGCAGTGGCGGATTTCATGGAGGGCAATGTGCCCGAGGCCGAGCGCGCGCGCGCCGGTGAGATGCTGGTGCGCATCCTCAACGGCACGCTGTTCGAGCTCTTGCAGGTGGCGCGCGAGCGCGCGGGCCTCAAGCCCCTGGCGGCGGACGAAAGCACCCAGGCCTACATGACCCAGGCGGTGCTGGCCCTGAGCGACGCCCATTTCTACCCGGCGCCCATGGCGCTGCAGCTGGTCGACTTCCAGCAGGTGCAGGCCAGCGTCTTCCAGGTCGCGCGCGCGCCGGGCAAGACCATTGTCTACCTGGGGTGTGCCTTGCTCATCCTCGGCGTTTTTGCCATGCTCTACGTGCGCGAGCGCCGCCTCTGGATCTGGCTGACGCCGCAGGGCACAGGCAGCGAGGCCAGCATGGCCCTGTCGTCCAACCGCAAGACCCTGGATGCCGACCGTGAATTCGAGCAGCTGCGCGACAAGCTCTTGCCGCGCAAGGAGTGATGCCATGAACACCGCCACGACCACCCTGACCCTGAACGAGGGCTACTTCGCCAAGCGCAACGCGTACGACTGGCTGTTCGCCCTGGTGATGGCCGCGGGTGGCCTGTACGCCTTCTTCAACTACCAGCACGCCATGGATGTCTACGAAAAAGCCATCCTGTTGCTGGCCATCCCCTCGGTGATCATGTTGGGCTGGTTCTGGCGGCCGCTGCGCACGCTGATGCTGGTGGTGGCGGCCCTGTCGCTGCTGGGCATCGCGTCCTACCAGCGGGATCTGGCGCGCGCCGAGAGTGTGTTCTGGCTCAAGTACTTCCTTTCCAGCCAGTCGGCCATCCTCTGGATGAGCGTGCTCTTCTTCATGAGCACGGTGTTCTACTGGATCGGCATGTTCAGCCGCACCCAGGGTGCGACCATGGAGCTGATCGGCTCGCGCCTGACCTGGGTGGCCGTGACCATGGCCCTGATCGGCACCCTGGTGCGCTGGTACGAGAGCTATCTGCTGGGCCCGGACATCGGCCACATCCCGGTCAGCAACCTCTACGAGGTCTTCGTGCTGTTCTGCTGGATGACGGCGCTGTTCTACCTCTACTTCGAGCAGCAGTACGCCACGCGCGGCATGGGCGCCTTCGTCATGCTGGTGGTCAGCGCCGCCGTGGGCTTCCTGCTCTGGTACACGGTGGTGCGCGGGGCGCACGAGATCCAGCCCCTGGTGCCCGCGCTCAAGAGCTGGTGGATGAAGCTGCATGTGCCGGCCAACTTCGTGGGCTACGGCACCTTCGCGCTCGCGGCCATGGTGGCCTTCGCCTACCTGATCAAGAGCCAGGCGCAGGAGACCCGCTGGTACAAGCTGGCGCCGCTGTGGATCTTCGGCATCGTGCTGTGCTTCGTGCCCGTGGCTTTCCGCCAGCGCTCCACCGAGGCTGGCGGCAGCTACTGGCTGGTCTATTTCATCATCGCCGCGCTCATCGTCGCCGGCATTCTGCTGGGGCGCCGGCGCATTGCCGAGCGTCTGCCGGCGGCCGAGGTGCTGGACGACGTCATGTACAAGTCCATCGCCGTGGGTTTTGCCTTCTTCACCATCGCCACCGTGCTCGGGGCCCTGTGGGCGGCCGAGGCCTGGGGCGGCTACTGGAGCTGGGACCCCAAGGAGACCTGGGCCCTGATCGTCTGGCTCAACTACGCGGCCTGGCTGCACATGCGCCTCATGAAGGGCCTGCGCGGCACGGTCGCGTCCTGGTGGGCCCTGGCCGGCCTGGGCGTGACCACCTTCGCCTTCATCGGCGTCAACATGTTCCTTAGCGGCCTGCACAGCTACGGCGCGCTGTAAAACCATCCTGCAGCGCGCAGGGAACTTTGTAAGAATGGTCGTCGTCCCACGACTCATTCGCACTGGAGGACCCTGCCATGCTGATCAAGACCCGCGACGACGGTTTCGTCCATCCGATGGCCAGCGAGATCACGCCGGCCGGGATCTACCGGCAGCGACGTGAGTTGCTGCGCCTGATGGCCGGGGGGGCGGCAGGCGCCGCGCTGGCCGGCTGGGTGGCGCGCGATGCGCGTGCCAGCCAGGTGCCGCGCCCGGGCAAACTCGCGCCCCTGCCAGGGCGGGCTTCATCGGTGGCCGGAGCGACCACGCCGGAAAAGCTGACGGACTACCAGGACGCCAGCGGCTACAACAACTTCTACGAGTTCGGCATGGACAAGGGCGATCCGGCCCGCAATGCCCATACCCTGCAGACCTCGCCCTGGACCGTGTCCGTCGAAGGCTTGGTCAAGAAGCCGGGACACTACACGCTGGAGGATCTGCTCAGGCTCGCCCCCATGGAAGAGCGCATCTACCGCCTGCGCTGTGTCGAGGGCTGGTCCATGGTGATCCCCTGGATGGGCTATTCGGTGGCGGAGCTGATCCGGAAGGTCGAGCCGCTGGGAAGCGCGAAATATGTGGAGTTCGTGACCCTGGCCGACAAGAAGACCATGCCTTATGTGGGCTCGCGCGTGCTGCTCTGGCCCTATACCGAAGGTCTGCGCATGGACGAGGCCATGCACCCGCTCAGCCTGCTGGCCTTCGGCATGTACGGCGAAGTCCTGCCCAAGCAGAACGGCGCGCCGCTGCGCCTGGTGGTGCCCTGGAAGTACGGTTTCAAGAGCGGCAAGAGCCTGGTCAAGATCCGTTTCGTCGAGAAGCAGCCGGCCACGGCCTGGAACATCGCGGCGCCGCAGGAGTACGGCTTCTACTCCAATGTGAACCCCGACGTCGCGCATCCGCGCTGGAGCCAGGCCACCGAGCGGCGCATCGGCGAAGACGGGCTGTTCGCCAAGAAGCGCAGGACGCTGATGTTCAACGGCTACGAGGCCCAGGTGGGGCAACTCTACGCCGGCATGGACCTGAAGAAATATTACTGAGC
>JAYNNS010000176.1:0-354 GCA_038112835.1 Curvibacter sp.
TGGCCTTGGTCCATCCGAACTGGAGCGTGCTGGCTGTCCTGGCCACGGCAGTGGGCCTGCCCTATTTGCTGCTGTCCACGACCGGACCGCTGATGCAGGCGTGGTATGCGCGTTCCTTCTCTGCGGCGGTCACGTCCGCCCAGCCCTACCGCCTCTATGCCCTGTCGAATCTGGCGTCCATGCTGGCGTTGCTGACATACCCGGTACTGGTCGAGCCCCTGCTCTCGGTGGACGTGCAGGCACGCATGTGGTCGCTGGGCTATGTCGGCTTCGGCGCCGCCTGTCTGGCGACGGCAGGGTTTGCCTGGCGGCGGATGGCGAACCAGACCCACGACGTTGCCGCCGACTTGCACG
>JAYNNS010000176.1:364-6397 GCA_038112835.1 Curvibacter sp.
GCATCCGGGCTGGCGGGAGTGTCTGCTGTGGATCGGCCTGGCGGCGACAGCGTCCATCCTGCTGCTGGCCATGACCCGACACCTGACGCAGGACGTGGCCCCGGTGCCCTTCCTCTGGGTCTTGCCGCTGAGCATCTATCTGCTGAGTTTCATCCTCTGCTTCGATGCGCCCCGCTACTACGTGCGGCCTGTGTTCCTGGCGCTCCTGCCTGTCGCCTTGATCGTCATGGCCAGCGTGCTCGAGGGCGGCACGGATGTCTGGCTACTGATCGGCCTGATCTGTGCCAGCCTGTTCGTCTTCTGCATGGTGTGTCATGGTGAGCTCGTGCGACGCAAGCCACCGCTACGGCACCTGACGCTCTTCTATCTCATGCTGTCGATCGGCGGAGCGCTCGGCGGCACGCTGGTCGGCCTGGTGGCTCCGGCGGTCTTCACGGGTTATTTCGAGATGCCGCTGGGGCTGGGCCTTTGCGCCGGCCTGGTGTTGATGGCCCTGTGGCCCGAACTGCCGGCTGCCCGGCGCCTGCCCTTGCTGCTGGCCTTGCTGGCTTTTTGCGGGTACCTGGCCGCGGTCTCCATCGAGGAAATCCGGGGGTTTCGCCTCGTTGTGCGCAATTTCTACAGCCAGCTTCGGGTGGTGGATGTCGCGCGAGAAGACCTGGGTGTGCGCCGTGCGATGTACCACGGGCGCATCATTCACGGCGAGCAGTACCTGGCGCCGCAGTACCGGCACGAGCCCACGTCGTACTACTGCGAGCAGTCGGGCATCGGCCGGGTCATGCGCAGTCTGCCGCAGGATGCGCCGCGCACGCTGGGCGTCGTTGGCCTCGGGGCCGGCACGATGGCCGCGTATGGCCGGGCCGGCGACGAAATGCGGATTTACGAGATCAATGAGCAGGTGCTCGATCTTGCGCGCAGCGAGTTCAGCTATCTGTCCGACAGCGCCGCGCACATCGTGCCGGTCCTGGGCGATGGGCGTCTGATGCTCGAGCGCGAGCAAGCGCAGCAGTTCGACCTGCTGGCCATGGATGCCTTCTCGGGGGACTCGATCCCTGCGCATCTGCTGACGCTCGAGGCCATGCGGACCTACTTTTCCCACCTGAAACCCGAGGGGCTGCTGGCGGTGCATATCACCAACCATTACCTCGACCTGGAGCCGGTGATGGCAGCGGCCGCCCAGCATTTCGGCAAGACCGCGCTCCTGTATCACATGGAGTCGAACGATGAAGATGCCTTTTGCCGCACTTCGTCCTGGGTCATCTTCATGTCGCCCGCCCATGCCGCCACCTTGCCGCCGGCTTTGTCGGACGGGCGGCCGCTCGTGATGCGCCCGGGCTTCCGACCCTGGACCGATTCCTTCTCGAACCTGCTGACCATCCTGAAATAGGCCACGCAGCGCAGGCGGCCATGTCCGGCCAGGACGCCGGCAGTGTCCTGCGCGCGCCGCCACCCGCCCCGCCCCGTGCGTCGCACATGGCCTGCGCCCGGCCCGCGGAGCGCCGGCGGCTAATGCGCTGCCACGGTGGTCGGCTTGCCCACTTCGCCGATGAAGACCACCAGCAGGCGGCTGGGCCGGTCGGCGACGTTGAAGGCCTGGTGCTTGCGGTTCAGCGATTCCATGAAGGAGTCGCCGGCCTTGTAGCGCTGCGGCGAGCCGCCTTCGGTGCGCAATTCGATCTCGCCTTCGAGCACGTGCACGTAGACCGGCACGGGATGGTGATGCAGCGCGGTACGCCCGCCCTTGTCCAGCGTGCCGATCACCGAGATGATCTCGGGCCGGCCCCCGGGGTAGATGACGGGTTCGTTGTCGCGCGTCATGCCGGTCTTGAGCAGTGACTGTGTCGAGAACCCGGCCGGCAGGGGATTGTCCTGGGCCACGGCCAGGCCGGGCAGCGTGAGGCCGATGGCAACGGCCAGGGTCAGGTGTCTGAGCTTCATGAACGTTCTCCTTGGATGTTCCGCGACGTTGCGGCTGCGTCCTGTCATGCGACCGGGCGCAGGATTTCCCAGCGCGTCGAGCCCGAGACCAGCAGGGGTTCGATCCTGTCGGCGAATTGCTTGTGGTCCCCGCGCTGGGCCAGTTGCTCCCACTGTCGCTCGAGTTCGGCCATGTCGCGGCAGCGCACGTCCACCGTGATCAGGGATTCGGCAGCACCCACGCTGCCGGTGAGGATATTGACCTCGGTCTGGCCGATCTCACGACCGATGGTGCTCCACCACTTTTTGATTTCCTCGATCAAAGCCTGTTTGTGCCCGAAGCGGGCGTTGACTTGCCAGCGTGCGACGATCATGATGTCCCTCCAGGGTGGCGATGTGGAAGCCCAGTGTGCGGCGAGCGCTGCCGGCTGTCCTTGAGAAAGCCTTGGTTTTCGCTTGGATTTCGCCTGAGCGTGGTCCCACGCGCGGCCCTGGCCCGAGGTGGACATGGACATTCTTTTTGAAGATTTCGTCCTCGCCCCGCACCGGCGGGAACTCAATCGCAATGGCGCTGTCGTGGCCCTGGAACCGCAGGTCTTCGACCTGCTGGTCTACCTGGTGCACCAGCGTGGCCGCGTGGTCAGCAAGGACGAACTGATCAAGGCGGTCTGGGGCGGGCGCATCGTGTCCGACTCCACCATCGAGAGTCGCGTCTCGCTGCTGCGCAAGGCGCTGTGCGACGACGGCCAGCGCCAGCGCCTGGTGCGTACCTACGCACGCAAGGGCCTGCGCTTCGTCGGCGAGGTGCGCGAGGCGGGCGCGGCCGACCGGATCGAGATCCTCTCTTCGCAAGGCCGCGCGATCCCGGTCGTCTCGACCGCACGCTGGCCGGCCGACGGCCGGCCGACCGTCGCGGTGCTACCCCTGCTCAACCTGAGCCACGACCCCGGCCAGGACCATGTCTGCGACGGCATCGCCGCCGACCTGATCGCGCTGTTCGCGCGCCAGCGCTCGCTGCTGGTGGTGGCGCGCAATTCGAGTTTCGCCTTCCGGGGGCGTGACATCGACGCGCGGCAGCTGGGGGAGGCACTCGGCGCCGACTACCTGGTCGAAGGCAGCTTCCGGCGCGCGCGACGGCGCTTGCACATCACCTTCGGGCTGGTGGACACGCGGGATGGCCGCACCCTGTGGGCCGAACGTTACGACCGCGATGTCGAGGACATCTTCGCGGTGCAGGACGACATCGCGGCCCAGATCGCCGGTCGCATCGAGCCCGAGATCAACCTGTGCGCCCGCCAGCGGGTGCTGCGCCAGCCGCCGCAGTCCCTGCAGGCCTGGGATGCCTTCCACCTGGGTATGTCGCATCTGTACAAGGCCACCGCCGCCGACAACCTGCAGGCCCAGGACTGGTTGCGCCGCACCATCGCGCTCGACCCGGGCTTCGCCCAGGCCCACGCCTTCCTGTCCTACGCGATCGTGCTCAGCATGCTGTATTTCGAGGCTGATCCGCTGCCGCAGCGCATCGACGAGGCCGTCGCCATCGCGGCCCTGGCCACCGACCTGGACGATCGTGATGCGGCGGCGCGCTTCACCCTCGGGCGGGCGCTGACCGTGCGGCAGGACTACGACGATGCACTGGCCGAACTGTCCATGGCCACCGATCTCAATCCGGCGCTGGCGATCGGCTGGTGCGGCCTGGCCGATGCGCATGCCTATGCGGGCGAGTTCACACAGGCCTTTCGCCTGTTCCAGAAGGCTATCGACCTGAGCCCGCACGACCCCATGCTCTGGGCCTTCTTCTCCTACCGTGCGCTCGCCCATCTGTTCGCCGGCGAGTTCGCCGATGCGGCCGACGATGCGCGCCGGGCCATCCACATGCCCCAATGCCATTACTGGCCTTACGCGCACCGTGCCGCGGCCCTGGGCCAGCTGGGCGAGCGGGAGGAGGCCGGCAAGGCCGCTGCCGAGCTGTTGCGTATCCGGCCGGAATTCTCGTGCACCCAGGCCCGCAGGCGCCTGTTCTATGTCCGCAGCGCCGGCCAGCTGGAGCTGTACGTGCAGGGCCTGCGCCGCGCCGGCCTGCCGGCCTGAGGACTCTCGCTCAGGCGAAGACGCCGGCGGTCTCCTGCATGCGGGCCGAGACCTCGCCCAGCTGGTGCAGGCTGTCGCCCCAGCTCATCTCCAGCTGCGTGAGCTTGCGGAAATAGTGGCTGACGATGTACTCGTCGGTCACGCCGATGCCGCCGTGCAGCTGTACGGCCTGCTGGCCCACGAAGCGCATGGACTGGCCCAGCTGGTACTTGGCGCGCGCCATGGCACGGCGGCGCTCGTCGGCCGGGGCGTTGAGCTTGAGGCTGGCGTAGTAGCTCATGGAGCGCGCCAGCTCCAGCTGCATCTTCATGTCGGCCGCGCGATGGCGCAGGGCCTGGAAGCTGGCGATGGCCACGCCGAACTGCTTGCGCGTGTTCAGGTAGTCCAGCGTCACGGCCAGGGTGACATCCATCACGCCCACGGCCTCGGCGCAGGTGGCCGCGATGCCGATGTCCACGGCATGCTCCAGCGCGGTGAGGCCGTCGGCCGTGACGAGCTGGGCCGGGGCCTGCTGCATCACGAGGTCGGCCGCGCGGCCGCCGTCCTGGGTGCTGTGGCCGCGGGTGCTCACGCCGGGGGCCTGGCGCTCGACGAGGAAGAGGGCCAGCTTGCCGCCGGCCCGGGCCGGCACCAGGAAGGCGTCGGCCTGGTCGCCGGCCGGCACCATGTTTTTGGTACCACTCACGGTCCAGCCGCCGCCGGCCTGCGCGGCCGTGGCTTCGCAGACGTCGAGGCGGTAGCGCGCCTTGCGTTCCTGCTGGGCCAGCACCACCAGGGCTTCGCCGCCGGCGATCTTCGGCAGCCAGGCACTCTTGAGCGCGGCATCCGCGTAGCCTGAAAGCACGGCCCCGGCGATCAGGCTCTGCGCCAGCGGCTCGAGCACGATGCCGCGGCCCAGCTCCTCCATGACCACCATGCCCTCGACCGGGCCCATGCCCAGCCCGCCTTCGTCTTCGGGGATGTAGAGGCCGCACAGGCCGAGCTCGGCCAGCTCCTGGTAGGCCTCGCGCGAGTAGCCACCGGCGGCCTCGATGCCTCGGCGGCGCTCGAAGCCGTAGCCCTTTTCCACCCATTTGTTGACCGCATCACGCAGCTGCTGCTGGTCGTCGCTGAAGTCGAAATCCATGTTGTTCTCCTGTACTCGCGGCGTCAGCCGAGAATCGTCTGAGCGACGATGTTGCGTTGCACTTCGTTGCTGCCCCCGTAGATGGTGGTCTTGCGCATGTTGAAGTAGGTCGAGGCCAGCGGGGCGTTGGCGGTGACGCCGCCGGGGAAGTCGCCCTGCCAGCCGGCTTCCATGGCCTCGCGGATCAGGGGCAGGGCGTAGGGGCCGGCGGCCAGCATCATGAGTTCGCTGTAGCGTTGCTGGATCTCGCTGCCGCGGATCTTGAGCAGGCCGGCGATGTCCAGCGAGTTCTTGCCCGACTTCTCGGCCGAGAGCACGCGCAGCACCAGCATTTCCAGGGCGACCACATCGACCTCGAGCTTGGCGATCTCGTCGCGGAAGCGCACGTCCTCGTACACGCCTTCCGCCTTGGCGATGCGCTTGAGGCGCTCCAGTTCGCGCTTGGCGCGGTTCACGTCGGCGATGTTGGTGCGCTCGTGGCTCAGCAGGTGCTTGGCGTAGGTCCAGCCCTTGTTCTCCTCGCCGATCAGGTTCTCGGCCGGCACCTCGACGTTGTCGAAGAAGACCTCGTTGACTTCGCACTCGCCATCGAGCAGCTTGATGGGCCGCACGGTCACGCCCTTGGACTTCATGTCGATCAGCAGGAAGGAGATGCCGGTCTGCGGCTTGCCCTCGTTGCTGGTGCGCACCAGGCAGAAGATCCATTCGCCGTACTGGCCCAGCGTGGTCCAGGTCTTCTGGCCGTTGACGATGTACTTGTCGCCCCGGCGCTCGGCGCGGGTCTTCACGGACGCCAGGTCCGAGCCCGAGCCCGGCTCGCTGTAGCCCTGGCTCCACCAGACCTCGCCGCTGGCGATGCCGGGCAGGAAACGCTTCTGCTGCTCGGCGTTGCCGAAGGC
>JAYNNS010000177.1:0-1949 GCA_038112835.1 Curvibacter sp.
CGCCCTGGCGAACATAGGTGCTCATGGTCTTCCTGCTGGTGAGGGCCGGACGAGCCGGCCCGGGGTGTCAGCCGTTGCGGCGCGCGGCCGTGCGGCGGATGGCCTCGTTGATCTCGGCGATGGAACGCTCGATCGCTTCGTCGTCCAGGTCCTCGACCATGGAGGAATCGACGACGCCGGCCTGCACGGTGGAGGCGAAGACGCCGTCGTTGATGCTGTCGGTCGAGACACTGCCCTGGGTCTCCTCGAAGCTGTCGGGCGTCTCCCACTCCATGGCGATGACGGTCACGTTGTCGCTCGCGGAGCCGGCCTTCTCCAGCGCCTTCTCCACCAGGTCGGGCACGGCACGCGCGACCTGCTTGAGGCCGAGATCGTAGACGATCTCGACATCGGACAAAGCGCTCCACAGGCCGTCCGAGCACAGCAGGATGCGGTCGCCCTGCTGCAGGTTGATCGGCCCCATCACGTCGAACACGGGATTGGCCGGCGACCCCAGACAGGTGAAGAGCACGTTGCGGTTGGTCTTGTCGCCGTTCTTGGCGCCGGGGGGCGCCTCGTCCTGGCGCTGCTCCATATAGGAGTGGTCGCGCGTGCGTGCCAGCATCTCGCCGTCGCGCACCATGTACAGGCGCGAGTCGCCGCAGTGCACCCAGCTCACGCGGTCGCCGTGGACCAGGGCCGCGACGAAGGTGGTGCGCGGCGTGTCCAGCATGTTCTTCTGCGCCGCGTAGGCCAGGATCTGGCGATGCGCCAGCAGCACGGACGAAGCGAGGAAGGCGCGCGGGTCCTTGATGCCGGTCTTGGCTTCCTGCTGGAAGGCGGCCGAGACCACCTGCAAGGCGAGCTGTGCCGCGACCTCGCCCTCGGGATGCCCGCCCATGCCATCGGCGAGCAGGAACAGCGCCGCATCCCGCGTGTAGCAATAGCCCATGCGGTCTTCGTTGGTGGCGCGGCCGCCCTTGCGGCTGACCTGGAAGACTGAGAACTTCATCGGCTTACTTCTTGGCCCCGACAGCGCCAGTGACACTCTTGACGCTCTTCTTGGTGTCGGCCACCATGGTATCGAACTGCAGGCGCATCTTCTCGGCCATGGACAGCTTGGTGTAGCGGCGCTCGCCTTCGCGGCTGAGTTCCTTCTGCAGTGCGAAGACCGACTGCGGACGTGACAGCGGATCGAGCGCCATGGTCCATTCCACGACTTCGATCAGGTTGTCCGAGTACACGCCGCGCAGGCGTGCCAGCGCCGTGGTCAGGCGGTCCTTCTCCAGGCGTTGCGGTGCCTCGTTGGGCGGGTAGCCCTGCATGCAGGCGTAGATGCAGGCGCCGATGGCATAGATATCGGTCCAGGGGCCCATGGCGGCATCGCGCCGGTACATCTCGGGCGCGGCAAAGCCTGGCGTGTACATGGGGCGGATGAAGTTGCCTTCCTTGCTCAGCACCTCGCGCGCGGCGCCGAAGTCGATCAGCACGGAGCGGTTGTCGTCGGTGATGAAGATGTTGGCCGGCTTGATGTCCAGGTGCAGCATCTTGTGCTGGTGCACGATGCGCAGGCCGCGCAGGATCTCGTCGAACAGCGAGCGGATGGTGGACTCGCGGAACACCTTCTGCTGCTTCTGGTCGCGCGCGGTGATGATGAAGTCCTGCAGGGACGCGCCCTCCAGGTAGTTCATCACCATGTAGACGGTCTCGTTCTCGCGGAAGAAGTTGAGCACGCTGACCACGGAGGGGTGCGAGATCTGGGCCAGCGAGCGGCCTTCCTCGAAGAAGCTCTTGAGGCCTAGGCGGTAGAGCGAGAGCTTCTCGGTGGTGACCTGGGGCAGCAGCTCGCCGGGTGAGCGCGTCACCAGCGAGGCGGGCAGGGATGCCTTGATGGGCGCCTGCTGGCGCTCGGGGGCGTTGGGGAGGTCCTCCTCGCCTGAGCGGGCTGGCGCGACCTTGCGCGCGATGCG
>JAYNNS010000177.1:1959-6363 GCA_038112835.1 Curvibacter sp.
TCCCCGGCCACCGGGCCCAATCCGGTTATTCTCGGGTTCGACTCACTGATCAAGACAACGCCATGCCAGTTTACAGCATGACCGGTTACGCCAGCACCCAGCTGGGCGCTGCAACGCCGGCCGATTCCGGTCCTCCGGCACGCCTGGGCCTGGAGATCCGCTCGGTCAACGGCCGCTTCCTCGACCTCACGCTGCGCCTGTCCGAAGAGCTGCGCGCGCACGAGCCCGTGCTGCGCGAACTGGTACAGGGCCGCCTCAAGCGCGGCAAGGTCGAGGTGCGCGCCTTCCTCGAGACGACGGGCAGTGATGCCGTGGCCGATCCGAGCCCGCGCCTGCTGCAGCGTCTGGGCGCCCTGCAGAACCATGTGCAGGCCTGGCTGCCCGACGCGCGCGCACTGAGCGTGGCCGATATCCTCAGGCTGGCGGCCGGCGAACGTGGCGGTCGCCAGGACTGGGGGCCGTCGCTGCAGGCACTGACCGGCGAGGCGCTGGACGCGCTGGTGGAGGCGCGTCGACGCGAAGGTGAGCGCCTGGTCGGCATGCTGCTGGGCCACATCGCGCAGCTGCGCCAGCTCACCACCCAGGCCTCGCCCCTGGTGCCGCAACTCGTGGAGCAGCAGCGCCAGCGCTTCCTCGAGCGCTGGCAGGAGGCCATGGCCCTGACAGACGGCGCCACACTGCCGCAGACGGCGCAGGAGCGTGCACTCACCGAGGCCACGGCCTACGCCATCCGCATCGACGTGGCCGAGGAGCTCACGCGCCTGGCCTCGCACCTGGACGAGATCGAGCGCCTGCTCAAGAAAGGCGGCGAGGTCGGCAAGCGTCTGGACTTCCTGATCCAGGAGCTGCACCGCGAAGCCAACACCCTGGGCTCCAAGTCCTCCACCCTGGAAATGACCCGCATCTCGGTGGACATGAAGGTGCTGGTCGAGCAGATGCGCGAACAGGTGCAGAACCTCGAATAAGAAGTCCCCCATGGATTACCCCGGCAACCTCTTCGTCATCGCCGCCCCCAGCGGGGCCGGCAAGTCCAGCCTGGTCAAGGCCCTGCTGGCCCAGGATCCGCGGCTGCAGCTCTCGGTCTCGCACACCACGCGCGCACCGCGCGGGCAGGAACAGAACGGGCGCGAGTACTACTTCGTCTCGGCTGCCGCCTTCGATGCCATGGTGCAGGCCGACGCCTTCGTCGAATGGGCCCATGTGCACAGCCACCGCTACGGCACCTCGCGCCAGGCCATCGCCGACAAGATCCTGGCCGGTGCCGACATCGTGCTGGAGATCGATTACCAGGGCGCCATGCAGATCAAGAAGCTGTTCCCGGCCGCAGCCACCCTCTTCATCCTGCCGCCGAGCTGGGAGGAACTGCGCGCCCGCCTAGTCAAGCGCGGCGAAGACACGGACGAGGTCATCGCCCTGCGCCTCAAAAACGCCGCCGAGGAGATGGCCCAGGCCCCGAATTTCGACTTCGTTATAATCAACGACTTGTTCGAGCGCGCCCTGGCCGACCTGCAGTTGGTCGTGAATGCCCAGCGGCTGCGGTATCCGGCCCAGCGCCGGGCCCGCCCCGAAACCTTCCAGGCGCTGCGCCTGCCCTGATGCCGGTCATCCCGGCCCACTGGAGTACACACATGGCCCGTATCACCGTCGAAGACTGCCTGGAGAAGATCCCCAACCGCTTCCAGCTCGTGCTGGCCGCGACCTACCGCGCCCGCATGCTGAGCCAGGGCCATGCGCCCAAGATCGAGAGCAAGAACAAGCCCGGCGTGACCGCCCTGCGCGAGATCGCCGACGGCAAGATCGGCCTCGAAATGCTCAAGAAGGTCCCGACCTGAACGGGCCGGCCGGCAGCCCCCGAAAAGCACCGCGCGCGGTGCTTTTTTCTTGCCCGGCGGCGCCGGAACGCCCGGCGCTATATATTTGAGGGGTGAGCGCTCTCTTGCACGCCCCCATCGCCGGCACCCCAGCCCCGGGTCTGAAGGACCCGGCGGACCCGGCTGCGGCCAATGCGGCGGCGGCCAGTTTTGCCAATCTGACGGCCCGGCTGGACTACCTCAGCCCCGCAGATCTGGAGCAGGTACGCCAGGCCTATCGCTATGCGGACGAAGCCCATCTGGGCCAGTTGCGCAACAGCGGTGAACCCTACATCACCCACCCCATCGCCGTCGCCGCACAGTGCGCCGACTGGAAGCTCGACGCCCAGGCCCTGATGGCCGCGCTGCTGCACGATGCGCTGGAAGACTGCGGCATCAGCAAGGTCGAGCTGATCGAGCGCTTCGGCGCGCCCGTGGCCGAGCTCGTGGACGGCCTGACCAAGCTGGACAAGCTGCAGTTCAACACGCGCGAGGAAAGCCAGGCTGAATCCTTCCGCAAGATGCTGCTGGCCATGGCGCGCGACGTGCGCGTCATCCTGATCAAGCTGGCCGACCGCAGCCACAACATGCGCACGCTGTCCGACGTGCCGCGCAGCAAATGGGCGCGCATTGCTTCCGAGACGCTGGAGATCTACGCCCCCATCGCCTACCGCCTGGGGCTGAACCAGACCTACCGCGAGCTGCAGGAGCTCTCCTTCCAGCACCTGCGCCCCTGGCGCCATGCCGTACTGGACAAGGCGCTGGAGCGCGCCCGCAGCCGCCGCCGCGACCTGATCGGCAAGGTGCACAAGGAAGTCGAGGCGGCCTTCGAGTCCAGCCGCATGCCCATCCGCATCGCCGGGCGCGAGAAGACGCTCTACTCCATCTACCGCAAGATGGACGAAAAGCACCTGAGCTTCGCGCAGATCACGGACATGTACGGCTTCCGCATCATCGTGCCCACGCTGGCCGACTGCTACACCGCCCTGGGTACCCTGCACCAGCTCTACAAGCCGGTGCCGGGCAAGTTCAAGGACCACATCGCCATTCCCAAGGTCAACGGCTACCAGTCCCTGCACACCACCCTGGTCGGCCCCTCCGGCGTGAACGTGGAGTTCCAGATCCGCACCGAGGCCATGCACGTGGTCGCCGAGTCCGGCGTGGCCGCGCACTGGCTCTACAAGGCCAACGAACCCGACAGCCCGATGACCGCACGCCTGGGCGCCCAGTGGCTGCAGTCCCTGCTCGACATCCAGAACGAGACGCGCGACGCGGCGGAGTTCTGGGACCACGTGAAGGTGGACCTCTTCCCCGAAGCCGTCTATGTCTTCACGCCCAAGAGCAAGATCATCTCGCTGCCACGCGGCGCCACCGTGGTGGATTTCGCCTATGCCATCCACAGCGACATCGGTGACCGCACGATCGCCGCGCGTATCAACGGCGAGCAGGTGCCCTTGCGCACCGAGCTCAAGAACGGCGACGTGGTCGAGGTCGTGACCTCCACGGTCTCGTCCCCCAATCCGGCCTGGCTCAGCTTCGTGCGCACGGGCCGGGCACGTTCCAAGATCCGCCACCACCTCAAGACCCTGGCCCAGGCCGAGTCCGAGGGGCTGGGCGAGAAGCTGTTGCTGCAGGCCTTGCGTGCCGAAGGGATCGAGCGTTTCCCCACCGACGACGACGGCGCGCGCGCCGGCATCTGGGACAAGCTGCTGCGCTTCACCGGCAACCGCAGCCGCCCGGAGCTGCTCATGGACATCGGCCTGGGCAAGCGTATCGCCAGCATCGTCGCCAAGCGCATGGCGAATCTGCTGGCCGAGAACGGCGAAAAACCCGATGCCGTGCTGCTCAGCCGCGAACGCTTCGCCGCCCAGGAATCGGCCGGGCATGCGCCCCTCACCCTGGACGGCAGCGAGAACGCCTCGGTGCAGTACGCCTCCTGCTGCCGCCCGATCCCGGGCGACGCCATCGTGGGCTACCTGGGTCGCGGCGAAGGCCTGGTCGTGCACACGGCCGACTGCGCCGTCGCCCGCAAGCTGCAGAACAAGGACAGCGAACGCTTCATCGGCGTCGAGTGGTCGGACGAGCCGACCCGCCCCTTCGAGACGGCCGTGATCGTCACGGTCAACAACGGCAAGGGCGTGCTCGCGCGCGTGGCCTCGGCCCTGGCCACGGCGGAAGCCGACATCACCCATATCGACATGGGCCAGGAAGCCGCCCAGGAAACCACCGACCTGCGCTTCGTGGTCGCCGTGCGCGACCGCGTGCACCTGGCCGGGGTGCTGCGCACCCTCAAGCGCACGCCCTCGGTGCTGCGCGCGCGCCGCGCCAGCGCCGGCCCCTGAACGGGCTCAGCCCTGTCCAGCAGGCGCCGGGTAGTCCACCGCCAGCACCTCGATCTCCTCCACCCCCACCGGCGTGACGAGCTTGAGCACATCGCCCACACGGGCCTTGAGCAGGGTGCGCGCCACCGGGGCGATCCAGCTCACCTGGCCCTGCAGGCTGTCGGCCGCGACCCGCGATATCACGGAATACATCGTGGATATCGCGAAGAACG
>JAYNNS010000178.1:0-6346 GCA_038112835.1 Curvibacter sp.
CCTGGACGGCATCAAGAACATCCAGGACGTGGAAGTCGTCTCCCTGATCAGCCGTGACCTGGAGAAGACCAAGGAAGTGGCCGACAAGTACGGCATACGGCACGTCACGACCGACCTGGCCGAGAGCCTGAAGCTCAAGGAGGTGGACGCTGTCATCCTGTGCACGCCCACGCAGATGCACGCCGCGCAGACCAAGGCCTGCCTGGAAGCCGGCAAGCATGTGCAGGTGGAGATCCCCCTGTGCGACGTGCTCAAGGAAGGCGAGGAAGTCGTCGCGCTGCAGAAGCAGAAGGGTCTGGTCGCCATGTGCGGCCACACCCGCCGCTTCAATCCCAGCCACCAGTACGTGCACAAGAAGATCCAGGCCGGCGAGTTCAACATCCAGCAGATGGACGTGCAGACCTACTTCTTCCGTCGCACCAACATGAACGCGCTGGGCCAGCCGCGCAGCTGGACCGACCACCTGCTCTGGCACCATGCCGCCCACACCGTGGACCTGTTCGCCTACCAGTGCGGCAGCCCCATCGTGAAGGCCAACGCCATCCAGGGCCCGATCCATCCCACCCTGGGCATCGCCATGGACATGAGCATCCAGCTCAAGGCCGCCAACGGCGCCATCTGCACACTGAGCCTGTCCTTCAACAACGACGGCCCGCTGGGCACTTTCTTCCGCTACATCGGTGACACGGCCACCTACCTGGCCCGTTACGACGACCTGTTCAACGGCAAGGACGAGAAGATCGACGTGAGCAAGGTGGATGTCTCCATGAACGGCATCGAGCTGCAGGACCGCGAGTTCTTCGCCGCCATCCGCGAAGGCCGCGAGCCCAATGGCAGCGTGGCCCAGGTGCTGCCCTGCTACCAGGTGCTGCATCAGTTGGAGCAACAGCTGAAATAAGCTCACCCCCAGGCTGCGCGACACGATGTGTCGCTACGCCACCCCCCTTGCAGGGGGCAACGCCAGCGGCCCGGCGAAGCCGGTTCCGCGGCGTTCGCGAGTCGGGCGCAGCGGCCTGGCGCCCATCGTTCGAAGGACAATAGGGTTGGATCACTCGCACAGGCGATGTGTTCCGACCCTTTTCCCCTGTTGGAGGAAGTAAGAATGCAAGAACGCAAGATCGGTCCCTTCCAGGTGTCGGCACTGGCTCTGGGCTGCATGAGCCTGAGCCATGCCTATGGTCAGCCGCCGGCTCCCGAGCTCAGCGAGCGACTGCTGCGGGCCGCGCTGGACGCTGGTGTCACGCTGTTCGACACCGCCGCTCTCTACGGCTTCGGCGCCAACGAGACGCTTGTCGGCCGCGTGCTCAAGCCCCACCGCAGCCGTATCACCCTGGCCAGCAAGGGCGGCATGGCCGGCGTGGACGTGGCCGGCGACGGCAAGCTGGTGCGCGTGATCGACGGCCGGCCCGAGGCCATCCGCAGGAACTGCGAAGACAGCCTGCGCCGCCTGGGCACCGACGTGATTGACCTCTACTACCTGCACCGCTGGGACAAGAAGGTGCCCATCGAGGACAGCGTGGGCGAACTCTCGCGCCTGGTCGAGCGCGGCCATGTGCGCGCCATCGGCCTGAGCGAAGTCTCGGCCCTCACGATCCGCAAGGCGCACGCCGTGCATCCCATCGCTGCCGTGCAGACCGAATACTCGCTCTGGACGCGCAACCCGGAGATCGCGGTGCTGCAGACCTGCCGCGAGATCGGCGCCGCCTTTGTGGCTTTCAGCCCCGTGGCGCGCGGTTTCCTCACAGGCAAGCTGCGCGATGTGACGGCCCTGGACCCCAAGGACATCCGCCACGGCATGCCGCGCTTCGAACCGGCCAACTACGCGGGCAACCTCCGGCTGCTGCCGGCCTACGAGGCCGTCGCGCAGGAAGCGGGTTGCACGCCGGCCCAGCTGGCCCTGGCCTGGCTGCTGCACAAGGAACCCCACGTCATCCCGCTCTTCGGCACCACGAGTCTGGAACACCTCGCCGAGAACCTGGCCGCGGCCGACGTGAGGCTCAGCACTGCGCTGATGGCCCGGGTGGAAGCCGTGATCAACCAGCAGACCGTGGTGGGCAAGCGCTACAGCGAACAAAGCAACCGCGAAGTCGACACGGAAGTCTTCTGAGATGAGCCCGACCCTCATGCTCCTGCCCGGCCTGAACTGCGATGCCACGGTCTGGGCACCGCAGGTCGCGGCCCTCCAGGGACAGGCCGATTGCCACGTGCCGGCCTGGGGCCTGCGCGATTCTCTGACCGCCATGGCGCAGCAGGTGCTGGACGAGGCGCCCACCGAACGCTTCAGCGTCGCCGGCCATTCCATGGGTGGCCGGGTGGCACTGGAAGTCATGCGCCTGGCACCGCAGCGGGTCGAGCGCCTGGCCTTGCTGAGCACCGGCACGCATCCGCTCGCGCCCGGTGAGGCGGGGGAGAAGGAGAAGGCCGGCCGCATGGCCCTGCTCAAGATCGCGCGCGCGCAGGGCATGCGCACCATGGCCCGGGAATGGGCCCGTGGCATGGTGTATCCTGAGCGCATCGGCGGCCCGATCTTCGAAGAGGTGCTGGCCATGTTCGACCGCGGCAGCGCCGACCAGTACGCCGCGCAGATCCAGGCGCTGTTGAACCGACCCGATGCCGCGCCCCTGCTGCCAGGTATCACGTGTCCCACGTTAGTCCTGACGGGCCGCGAGGACGGCTGGAGCGGCCCGGCCCAGCACGAGGCCATGGCCGCGGCCATCCCCGGCGCCCGGCTCGTCATCGTCGAGCACAGCGGTCATATGTGCACCCTGGAGCAGCCCCAGGCGGTCAGTGCCGCGCTGGCGCAGTGGTTGCAGCGCTGAGCCGACCGGTGGCCGCCGGCAGGGCCGCCCGCCAATCGCGCGGCACCCTCGGGGCGCTCTCCTGAAGGGGCGGCTAGTGGGCCAGCAGGCTGTTCAGGTCAAAGCCGCTGTCCCCGGCCTGTTCCGGCGTCGGCGACACCTTCGCGTCCAGCAGCTTGCGCACCAGCAGGTGGTCCTTGCTGGCGCTCACGCTGTCGGCGGCGATGAGCCGGTCGCCCTGGTAGTGGAAGACGGTGAAGGAACCGCTGTCCATGGCGCCGCGCACGGCCCAGCGCTCGGCTCCCATGGACAGGCCGGCCATCTGCAGTTTCTTGTCGTACTGGTCGCTCCAGAACCAGGGGGTGCTGGTGAAGGGCCGCTCCTGGCCGAGCAGGGCGGCTGCGGCGCTCTTGCCCTGTTCGGTGGCGTTGTTCACGGATTCCAGGCGCAGCAGAGTACCATCGTCCAGGCGGCGCGCGGTGCAGTCGCCGGCGGCGACAATGCTCGGGTCGCTGGTGCGGCCGCAGGCGTCGACGACGATGCCACGCTCGCATTCCAGGCCGGCGGCGCGGGCCAGCTCGTCGTTGGCGCTGACACCGATGCCCACCACCACCAGGCCCGCGGGCAGCACGGTGCCGTCCGCCAGGCGCACGCCGGTGACGGTGTTGCTCGTGTCATGTTCGATCGCCGAGATCTGCGCACCCAGCACGAGCTGCACGCCGTGGCCGCGGTGCAGCTGCGCGTACCAGTCCGACAGCACGGGCGCGAGCACGCGGCCCAGCAGGCGCGGCGCGGCTTCGAGCACGGTGACGGCCAGGCCTTTCTTGCGCGCGGTGGCGGCCACTTCCAGGCCGATGAAGCCGCCACCGATCACGACCACGGGCAGCTGCTGTGCCAGGCACAGGGCCAGGCGCGCAGCAATTGCATCGGCATCGTCCCGGCTGCGCAGGGCCAGCACGCCCGTGGCGTCGGCGCCGGGCAGGGGCAGGCGGCGCGGTGTGGCGCCGGTGGCCAGCACGAGCTGGCTGTAGGGCAGGGTACTGCCGTCGGCCAGCGTCACGGTCTTGGCAGCACGGTCGATGGCGCTGACGCGTGCACCCGTGCGCAGCGCGATGCCCTTGCGCGCCAGCATCTCGGGTGCGCGCATCACGAGCTGTGCGGCCTGCATCTCGCCGGCCAGCCAGGCCTTGGACAGCGGCGGACGGTGGTAGGGGCCATGGGGCTCGTCGCCGAGCAGGGTGATGGGGGCTTCGCAGCCGCCGGCGCGCAGGGCTTCGGCGGTCTGCACGGCGGCCTGGCCCGCGCCGACGATGAGGATCGGCGGCGTCATGCGAGTGCTCCGATGATGAGGATGGGATGCGTCATGCGGCAGATCTTAGCCCCGGGATCATTCTTGGGTCGCGGGCAGTCTGACAATCAAGCCTTCGAGTTTGGGCGAGGCCTTGATCTGGCAGGCCAGGCGGCTGTTGGGCCGGCGCTCGGCGGCCACGTTCTCCAGCATGGCGAGCTCGTTCTCGCTGGCGGGCGGCAGGTCGCCCAGCCGGGCCTCGTCCACATAGCAGTGGCAGGTGGCGCAGGCGCAGGAGCCGCCGCATTCGCCGAGGATGCCGTCGATGCCGTGGGTGGTGGCGCCCTGCATCAGGCTCCAGCCCTCGGGCAGGTCGATGGTGGTGGACTGCCCGGAGGCTTCGAGGTAGGTGATCTGGGTCATGGCGGGTCTCCTTCAGGCGGTGACGAGGTCCAGGCGCAGCGGGCTGCGGAAGGTGGACGAGGGCATCCAGGGCAGCTGGTCGGCCAGGCGCTTGTAGTCGGGCACGACCCGGTGGAATTCCTCGAAGGCGATTTTCACGGCCAGACGCGCGATGGCCGTACCCAGGCAGGCGTGGACGCCGCCGCCGAAGCCCAGGTGGCCGCGCGGCTTGCGCGTGATGTCGTACACGTCGGGCCTGGGGTACTGGCGCTCGTCGCGGTTGCCCGAGCCGTAGGCCAGGCAGACGAAGTCGCCTTCCTTCATGGTCTGGCCGTGCAGGGTCACGTCCTTCATGAGGCGGCGGCGGAAGCGCTGGGCCGAGGTGTTGTAGCGCAGGCTCTCCTCGATGGCGTCGGGCAGCAGGGCCGGGTCGGCCACGACCTGCTTGCGTGCCTCGTCGAAGGTGGCGAGGTTGTAGGCGAACATCATCATGAAGCCACCGAGCGACTCCACGCCGGCCATGATGAGCGTGGTGGTGGTGAGCAGCACCTCGCGCTCGTCCAGGCGGTCGCCGTCGATCTCGGCCAGGCTGAAATGGCTGATGAGGTCGTCTCTAGGCTCCTTGCGGCGCAGGGCGATGACCTGGCCCGCGTAGTCCTGCATCCAGTTGTAGGCGGCGATGTGCTCGGGGCCCTTGGTGCGGGTGTGCGCATCGCTCTGCACCATGAGCACGGCGTTGTCGCGCACCGCCTGCTCGGACACCAGGGCCTCCTCGCCCATGGGCAGGCCCAGCGCGGCCATCAGAACCTTGACGGTGAACTGCGAGGACACGTCCTTGAAGTCGAAGGTCGGCACGCCCCGCAACGGGCCGAAGACCTGCTGCGCCACGGCGCGGATGGGCTCTTCCAGCGCGAGCAGGTTGCGCTTCATGAAGGCGTGCTGGATCAGGCCGCGCAGGCGGTCGTGCTTGGGCGGGTCCGAGCTGCCCAGGGTGGCGCCGGCGCGGCCCGGCAGCTCGGTCATGAGGTTGCCGCTGGCGGACGAATAGGTCTGCCAGTCCTGGCCGGCGGTGACGATGTCGGCGTAGCGCGAGAGCACCCACATCTGGGCCTCGGGGCTCCAGAAGCAGGGATGCGCGTCGCGCAGGGTCCTGTAGTAGGGGAAGGGATCCGCGTCGATGGCGGGTGAGTAGGGGTCGAAGCTGAACATGGGTGTCTCCGGTTCTGGGGTGGCTTGAACTTTAGGACTGAGCCAGATCAAGGACCGTGCACAAACCGCAGCGCCGTCTGGTACTTTCCGATCAAAATTCTGGAATGCGTCGCTCAACTATTCCCAGCTTCGCGCTCTACGGCGAGGCTGCGGCTCCGGGCCAGGAGCTGTTGCACATCGAGGCGGTGGCCTCGCGCAGCCGGCTCTACCACTGGGAGATTTCGCCGCACCGGCACCAGGGCCTGTACCAGGTGCTGTGGCTGCAGCGCGGCGTGGCCGAGGTGGTGCTGGACGAGTGGGTGCAGAAGGTGCAGGGACCGGCGGCCATCGTGGTGCCGCCGGGCGTGGTGCATGGCTTCCGCTTCGCGCCGGGCACGGACGGGCTGGTATTGACGCTGAGCGCGCGCTTCCTGGTGGAGGGCGAATTCCAGTCCGTGGGCGAGTCCTTCCGGGCCCTGTTCGCGGCGCCCGGCGTGCTGGATCTGCAGGACCAGCCGGTGGCGGCCGAACGCCTGCCTGGCTTGCTGCACGAACTGGCGGCCGAGTTTGCCCAGCCCGGCGCGGGCGACTCGCCGGTGCCGGGCTGGCTGGCGCGGGCCGTGATCTGGCGCCTGGCGCAGGCGCGCGCGCAGGGCGAGCAGGCCGGCGG
>JAYNNS010000179.1:0-1268 GCA_038112835.1 Curvibacter sp.
GGGCGAGGTGGGCATGGCAAGGCTCCTGATTGGCGCATTATGCGCCATTTTGCTCTCCGCCGTGACGGTGGGGGAGGCCGGGGCAGCGGATAATGCGCCAGCGTCGACCGCCCTCCGTTTGCCATGCAACTTCTGCAGCTCATCCAGTCCCCCGGGGCCCTGCCCAGCATTCCGCGCGTGATCGCGCTGGTGATGAGCGAGCTCGATTCGGACGAGCCCGATCTGCGCAAGATCGGCATGCAGCTCAAGGAAGACCCGGTGCTCACGGCCCGGCTGCTGGCCGTGGCCAATTCGGCGCGCTTCAACCTGAGCCGCGGCGTCACCAGCGTGGCCGAGGCCCTGCCGCTGATGGGCCTGAAGGAGTTGCGCGAGATGATCTACGCGGCGGCCGTGGCCAGCGCCTTTCGCCAGGTGGGCGGGGTCAACATGCCGCAGTTCTGGCGCTACAGCCTCAACGTGGCCAAGCTGGCGCGCCGGCTCTCGATGGACACGCCCCATGTCTCCGCGGCCTACACCGCCGGCCTGGTGCACGCGGCCGGCGAGCTGGTGCTGCACCGCGCCCTGCCGCAGCAGATGGCCGAGCTGGACGCCGCGGTGCCGGTCTTCGACCTGCAGCGCGCTGCGGCCGAGCGCCAGCTGCTGGGCTATTCCTACGCCGAGGTGGGGGCGGCCTTTGCGAGCGCCTGGAGCCTGCCCAAGGTGCTGGTGGACGTGCTGGCCTACCACGTGGATCCGACGGTGCCAGCCTGCCGCGAGCCGCTGGCGCCCGTGGTGCACCTGGCGGCCTGGCGCGCCCGCGCGCAGGAGGGGGGCCTGGGGCTGGAGGCCTTGCGGGCAAGTTATCCGGACACCATCGCCTCGGCGTTGCACCTGGACAGTCGCGTGGTGCTCGACGAGAGCGTCATCGACTGGACCTCGCTGCAGGAAGTCTCGGGCCTGCTCTGAGGCGCCCTGCCCGCGCAGCGGGAGGGCGCGGCGGTATGATCCGCCACCTGTTTTCATTCACGTCAGCCCGTAGCTCAGTTGGATAGAGCAACAGCCTTCTAAGCTGTGGGTCGGGGGTTCGATTCCCTCCGGGCTGGCCAGCTTCCTCCGGACATCTTGGCGCAGCCGGTCCCGTGCGGGGCGGGTGTTCAGCTGCGCTGCAGCAGGATGCGGGTGGGGGTGAGCTGCACCTTCTCGGCCGGCACCAGGTGGCCGGTTTCCTGCAGGTTCACCATGAGTTCACCACGGCTGATGACGACATGGCCGACGGTGCAGGTCTGCCC
>JAYNNS010000179.1:1278-6250 GCA_038112835.1 Curvibacter sp.
GCCCCTGGTAGACCACCAGGGTGCCGGGTCGGTAGAGCGGTAGATGGGCCACCGGCGGTTCTTCGGCTTCGGTGGCGGCAGCGTGCGTGGGCTGCAGGAAGGCGGACTCGTCTTTCACGGAAACTCTTGCGGACTGGAGGGACAGGTCGCCCGGCGAGTGGGGGGCGACAGCGCCAGCCGTCGATCAGAACGACATGGTCAGGCGCGGGAAGCCGGCAAGATACCACAGAACACAGATGGAGATCAGCACGGGCAGGCCGATGCCGACGAAAGTCAGCAGCGTGAGGAAAAAAGTCCAGAGCTGCGAGAGCCATTCCTTGAAGACGACTCGCAGGTCTACGTTCCAAAAATGCTCTTGCCTCTTCATGGGATCGTGCTTTGCAGGGCCTTGGAGGTGTGAAAAAATTCACACGGGGTGCATGTTGCAGGCAAATGTACCCCCAATCGGGCGCTGCCGAAAGCCGGAAAAGCAGGGGGATGCCCGGGTTTCTGCCGGCACCGGCCCGGGCGTTCAGCCCAGTTCGAGCTCGTGCACCTGGAAGCGGCCGCTGCGGCGGTCGGCGAAATAGCGCTCCAGCGTTTCCTTGACGGTGCGAAAGGCGATCTCGTCCCAGGGGATCTCGTCTTCCGCGTAGAGCCGGGCTTCCATGGTCTCGGTGCCGGGATCGAACCGGTCGCTGAGCAGCCGGGCCCGGTAGAAGAGGTGGACCTGGCCCACGCGCGGCACGCTGATGAGGGTGTACAGGCCTTCGAGCTCGATCTGCGCGCCGGCCTCCTCGTCCGTCTCGCGGGCCGCGCCCTGGGCCGTGGTCTCGCCCAGTTCCAGGAAGCCGGCCGGCAGCGTCCACTTGCCCTTGCGCGGTTCGATGTTGCGCTTGCACAGCAGCACCTTGTCGCCCCAGTGCGGCACCGTGCCCACCACATTGAGCGGGTTCTCGTAATGGATGGTGCTGCAGGCCGGGCAGATGGCGCGCTCGCGGGTGTCGCCGTCGTCCGGGAGGCGGTAGGTCACGGCCGTGCCGCAGTTGCGGCAATGCTTGATGGGGCTGTGCAGCATGCCGTCGAGTGTAATGAATCCCGCCGCGGGCGCCGGCGGGCGTCCTATCATGGGGGCATCATGGACGAGCTGCGGCTGTGGCAGATGCTGGCGGATGCGGTGCTCACCCTGCACTTTGCGGTGGTGCTCTTCGTGCTGGGCGTGGCGCTGGCCGTGTTGCTGGGCGGGCCGGCGGGCTGGGCCTGGGTGCGTTCCCCGCTGCTGCGCTGGGCCCATCTGGGCGCGATTGCCGTGGTGGTGGCCCAGGCCTGGCTGGGGCAGGCCTGCCCGCTGACGGTGCTGGAGAACTGGCTGCGCCGCCAGGCGCGCCTGGGCGGCTACGAGCAGAGCTTCATCGAGCACTGGGTGCAGCGCTGGCTGTACTACGACGCGCCGCCCTGGGCCTTTCTGCTGGCCTACACGGCCTTCGGGCTGCTGGTGCTCTGGCTCTGGTGGCGTTGGCCGCCCCGGGGCCTGAAACGGCGCTCGCCTTGACTTGGATCATTTTGCGGGCCGGAATCCGCGCGCTGGCGTCAGTTTGTAGCAAGATCGGTCTTCATAATTATGAATTCAGTTCCATAAAAACGACCCGAGGAGAGTCTGGATGAGTTCCTACGCCGAGTTCCACCGCCGTTCCATCACCGACCGGGATGCCTTCTGGGCCGAGCAGGCCAAGCTGATCGAGTGGCAGACGCCGCCGCAGCAGATCTGCGACTACAGCAACCCGCCATTTGCGCGCTGGTACGCGGGCGGCACGACCAACCTCTGCCACAACGCCGTGGACCGGCACCTGCGGGAGCGTGCGAACCAGCCCGCGCTGATCTATGTCAGCACCGAAACCAACGAGGAGAAGACCTACAGCTTTGCCGAGCTGCACGCCGAGGTGCAGCGCATGGCGGCCGTGCTGCAGGGCCTGGGCGTGGGGCAGGGCGACCGGGTGCTGATCTACATGCCCATGATCGCCGAGGCGGCCTTTGCCATGCTGGCCTGCGCGCGCATCGGGGCCATCCACTCGGTGGTGTTCGGCGGCTTTGCCTCGGGTTCGCTGGCCAGCCGCATCGAGGACGCCGAGCCCAAGGTCATCGTGAGCGCCGACGCCGGCTCGCGCGGCGGCAAGGTGGTGGCCTACAAGCCGCTGCTGGACGAGGCCATCCGCCTCTCCAGGCACAAGCCGGCTTCGGTGCTGCTGGTGGACCGCAAGCTCGCGCCCATGGAGCTCACCGCCGGGCGCGACCAGCTCTGGGGCCCGCTGCGCGACAAGCATCTGCAAGCCCAGGTTCCCTGCGCCTGGGTGGATGCCACCCACATCAGCTACACGCTCTACACCAGCGGCACCACGGGCAAGCCCAAGGGGGTGCAGCGCGACACGGGCGGCTATGCCGTGGCCCTGGCCGCGAGCATGAAGTACATCTACGAGGGCCAGCCCGGCGAGACCTATTTCTCGACCAGCGACATCGGCTGGGTGGTGGGGCACAGCTACATCATCTACGGCCCGCTGATCGCCGGCATGGCGACCATCATGTACGAAGGCCTGCCCATCCGCCCGGATGCCGGCATCTGGTGGCAGCTGGTGGAAAAGCACAAGGTGACGCGCATGTTCTCGGCGCCGACGGCGGTGCGCGTGCTCAAGAAGCAGGACCCGGCCTTCCTCAAGAAGTACGACCTCTCCAGCCTGAAAGCCCTGTACCTGGCGGGCGAGCCGCTGGACGAGCCCACGGCGCAGTGGATCAGCGAGGGCCTGGGCGTGCCTATCATCGACAACTACTGGCAGACCGAGACCGGCTGGCCCATCCTGACCATCGCCTACGGCGTGGAGAAGGCCCAGAGCAAGTTCGGCAGCCCGGGCGTGCCCATGTACGGCTACGACGTGAAACTCATCAACGAAGCCACGGGCGAGGAGCTGGTGGGGCCGGACCAGAAGGGCGTGGTGGCCATCGAAGGCCCGCTGCCGCCCGGCTGCATGCAGACGGTGTGGCGCGACGACGCGCGCTTCGTCAACACCTACTGGAAGAGCATCCCGGGCAAGCTGGTCTACAGCACCTTCGACTGGGGCATCCGCGACCGGGACGGCTATTTCTTCATCCTGGGCCGCACCGACGACGTGATCAACGTGGCGGGTCACCGCCTGGGCACGCGCGAAATCGAGGAATGCATCGCCAGCCACCCGAACATCGCCGAGGTGGCGGTGGTGGGCGTGGCCGACCAGCTCAAGGGCCAGGTGGCCATGGCCTTTGCCGTGGCGCGCGACACCAGCGCGCTGGGGGACGCCAACGCCCGTCTCAAGCTCGAGGGCGAGGTGATGAAGGTGGTGGACAGCCAGCTGGGCGCCGTGGCGCGGCCCTCGCGCGTGTTCTTCGTCAACCTGCTGCCCAAGACGCGCAGCGGCAAGCTGCTGCGTCGCGCGCTGCAGGCCGTGGCCGAGGGGCGTGACCCGGGTGACCTGACCACGCTGGACGACCCCACGGCGCTGCAGCAGGTCCGCGACCTGGTCGCCGGCAAAGCATAAGAATCAGCAAGCTGAATCATCAGCTGCTTTGCGCCGCCGTCAATTCGGTGGCACAATCACGCCCGTACTTAGGCCCCTTCCAGCCACAGTCGCATCCGCCAATCGGTCCAGCCGTGTCGCGGAAGGTTTTTCCAACCAGTTCAAAGTTTCCTGCAGGGAAACGGAGGTCAGCGCAATGAGCGATTCCAAGGCCGCGTCGTCTATCTACCAGACGTACCGCGACAACACCTATCTGTTCGGGGGCAATGCTCCGTACGTCGAGGAGATGTACGAGAACTATCTCGCCAACCCCGGCAGCGTCCCCGACAACTGGCGCGATTACTTCGACGCCCTGCAGAACGTCCCGGCGGTGGACGGCAGCAATTCCCGCGACATCCCGCACCTGCCGGTGATCAACGCCTTCGCCGAGCGTGCCAAGGCCGGTGTGACCCAGGTGGTCATGGCCACGGGCGCCGACTCCGAGATGGGCCGCAAGCGCACCGCCGTGCAGCAGCTGATCGCCGCCTACCGCAACGTGGGCCAGCGCTGGGCCGACCTCGATCCGCTCAAGCGCACCGAGCGCCCCAACATTCCCGAGCTGGAGCCGTCCTTCTACGGCTTCAACGATGCCGACCTGGAGACGGTGTTCAACACCAGCAACACCTTCTTCCCGGGCGAGACCATGTCGCTGCGCGAGCTGCTCAATGCGCTGCGCGAGACCTACTGCGGCACCATCGGCGCCGAGTACATGTACATCACCGACCAGACGCAGAAGCGCTGGTGGCAGCAGAAGCTGGAAAGCATCCGCACCAATCCCAACTTCACCGCCGACAAGAAGAAGCAGATCCTGGACCGCCTGACCGCGGCCGAGGGCCTGGAGCGCTACCTGCACACCAAGTACGTGGGCCAGAAGCGCTTCTCGCTCGAAGGGGGCGAGAGCTTCATCGCCGCCATGGACGAGCTGATCCAGCTCGCCGGCAGCAAGGGGGTGCAGGAGATCGTGATCGGCATGGCCCACCGCGGCCGCCTCAACGTGCTGGTCAACACCCTGGGCAAGATGCCCAAGGACCTGTTCGCCGAGTTCGACCACACCGCCCCCGAGGAGCTGCCCGCCGGTGACGTGAAGTACCACCAAGGCTTCAGCTCCGACGTCACCACCCCCGGCGGCCCGGTGCACCTGTCGCTGGCCTTCAACCCCTCGCACCTGGAGATCGTGAACCCGGTGGTCGAGGGCTCGGTGCGCGCCCGCATGGACCGCCGCGGCGACGCCGACGCGGACCAGGTGCTGCCGATTCTGGTGCACGGCGACGCGGCCTTTGCCGGTCAAGGCGTGAACCAGGAAACCCTGGCCCTGGCTCAGACCCGTGGTTACACCACGGGCGGTACGGTTCACCTGATCATCAACAACCAGATCGGTTTCACCACCTCCGATCCGCGCGACCTGCGCTCCA
>JAYNNS010000180.1:0-4045 GCA_038112835.1 Curvibacter sp.
GGCCTGCTCCAGCATCAGTGCGCGCGCGCTGCGGGCGTCGGTCACGCCAGCCTGCACGGCCGGGTCCAGCTTGCGCCAGGTCGTACCCTGGCGGTTGACGAGCTGTTCCCAGCCGGCCGTGGCCAGCCAGTGGTCCAGCCGCTCCGCGGGCACGCCCTGCTTCTTGAAATCGTGGAAAGTGAACGCCACCTGCCGGTGTGCGAGCCAGGCCCTGGCCTTCTTGACGGTGTCGCAGTTGGGGATGCCGTAAAGCGTGATCGCATTCTTCATGGAGGACAATTGTCGGCTATGTCTGGCCTGAACACCCTCTCCGACTGGCTCGCCCACTGCGAGCGCCTGCACCCCAAGACCATCGAGCTTGGCCTGGACCGCGTGCGCGCCGTGGCGCAGCGCATGGCCCTGCGCCTGGACTGTCCCGTGATCACCGTGGCCGGCACCAACGGCAAGGGCTCCACCTGCGCCATGCTCGAGGCCATCCTCGGCCAGGCCGGCTACCGTACCGGGGTCTACACCTCGCCACATCTGGTGCATTTCGAGGAGCGCCTGCGCCTGCGCGGCGAGGCGGTGCAGGCGGATCAACTGCTGCCGTCCTTCGCCCGGGTCGAGGCGGCCCGGGGGCAGGGCGAGGAGATTTCCCTGAGCTACTTCGAGTTCACCACCCTGGCCATCCTGGACTGCCTCGCCCATGCCGGGGTCGACGTGGCCATCCTGGAGGTGGGCCTGGGCGGGCGGCTGGATGCGGTGAACATCCTCGACCCCGACTGCGCCATCATCACCAGCATCGACATGGACCACATGGAGCTGCTGGGACCGGACCGCGAGAGCATCGGCCGCGAGAAGGCCGGCATCATGCGCACCGGGCGGCCGGTGATCGTGAGTGATCCCGTCCCGCCGCAGAGCGTGATCGACCACGCCACCGCCATCGACGCCGATCTCTGGCGCTCCGGGCGCGATTTCAACTACAGCGGCGACAAGCAGCAATGGGGCTGGGCCGGCCGCGGCCGGCGCTACAGCGGCTTGGCCTATCCGGCGCTGCGCGGGGCCAACCAGCTCGTGAACGCCGCGGGCGTGCTGGCCGCGCTCACGGCGCTGCGGGAGCGCCTGCCTGTCACGGCCCAGGCCGTGCGCAATGGCCTGGCCTTCGTCGAGCTGCCGGGGCGTTTCCAGATCATCCCGGGCCAGCCCACCCTGGTGCTGGACGTGGCGCACAACCCGCATTCGGTGGCCGCGCTCACGGCCAACCTCGACGCCATGGGCTACTACCCGACCACGCACGCGGTCTTCGGCGCCATGGCCGACAAGGACCTGGCGCCCATGCTGGCGCGCATCCTGCCGCTGGTCGACCGCTGGTACTTCAGCGACCTGCCCACGCCGCGTGCCGCCACGGCGGCCGATCTGCAGGCGCGTTGCGTGGCCCTGAACCCGCGCGTGGCCGGGGCGTCGAGTACCCATGACCAGCCCCTGGCCGCCCTGCGCGCGGCCCTGTCGGCAGCAGACCCCGCTGATAGAATCGTGGTCTTCGGATCGTTCTACACGGTCGGTGGCGTTCTGAAGGACGGCGTGCCGCGCCTGCAAGCCCAGCATCTTCAATCCTGAGTCCCGACTTCATGGCCTTCTTCAAGTTCCGCAAGGGTGGTGACGAACAGACAGCCCCCGCCGCGCAGCCCGAAAGCGTGGAGGTGCTGCGCCGCCGCGCGAAGAACCGCCTGATCGGCTCGGCCATCCTGGTGCTCATCGGCGTGATTGGCTTTCCGCTGCTGGTGGACCAGCAGCCGCGCCCCGTGGCCGTGGACCTGCCCATCGAGATTCCCGACAAGAACAAGGTGCTGCCGCTGGCCGCGCCGGCCGCGTCCGCCGCCGAGGCGGCCCCGACGGCGGCGGCCTCCGGTGCGGTGACCCAGGCCGAGACCCAGGCCGAGCCGGTGACCGCGACCGAGAAGCCGGCAGCCCGGCCCGACCCCAAACCGGAAACCAAACCGGACGCCAAGCCGGAAGCCAAACCCGAGGCCCGCAAGACGGAGGCACCCAAGCCCGCGGCCGAGGGCCGCTATGTCGTGCAGGTCGGCTCCTTTGCCGAGGAGACCCGGGCCCGCGAGACGCGCGCCAAGCTGGAGCGCGCCGGACTCAAGAACTACATGCAGGCCGTCGAGACCAAGGACGGCAAGCGCATCCGTGTGCGCGCCGGCCCCTTCGCCAGCAAGGCCGAGGCCGAGCGTGCCGCCGAGAAGATCAAGAAGCTCGACCTGCCGGCCTCGGTGCTGAGCCTGTGAGCATCGCCATGACCGTCCTGGACTGGGTTTTCGGGTTCGGTCTGCTGGCCTCCATCGGCCTGGGCCTCTGGCGCGGCTTCGTCTACGAGGTGCTGTCGGTGCTGAACTGGCTGCTGGCCCTGGTGCTGGCCCAGTGGCTGGGTGAAGAGGTGGGGCGCATGCTGCCGATCGACAGCCGCTCCGAGACGCTCATCCACATCGCGGGCTTCGTGCTGGTGTTCGTGGTGTCGGTGTTCGTGGGCGGGGTGGTGGTCTGGGGTCTGCCCAAGCTGATCGAGCAGGCCGGCCTGCGCCCCGTGGACCGGGTGCTGGGCGGCGCCTTCGGTGTGTTGCGCGCCGTCATCCTGATGCTGGCGCTGACGGTGTTCGTGCTGATGACCCCGATGCGGGAGCAGGCCTGGTGGCGGGATGCGCTGGTGGCCGACACCGCGGTCTGGAGCCTGAAAAAGCTCAAACCCCTGCTGCCCGATGGCGTTGGAAAGTATTTGCCCTGAAGCAATGGGAGCATCCCGCTCCCGACTGGAAGTGAAACTATGTGTGGAATCGTCGGCGTTGTCAGCAACGCACCCGTGAACCAGCTGATCTACGACTCGCTGCTGCTGCTGCAGCACCGCGGGCAGGATGCGGCCGGCATCGTGACCCAGCAGGAACGCAAGTTCTTCATGCACAAGGCCAAGGGCATGGTCAAGGACGTGTTCCGCACGCGCAACATGCGCGCCCTGCCGGGCAACTGCGGCCTGGGCCAGGCACGTTATTCCACGGCCGGCAACGCCTTCAGCGAGGAAGAGGCCCAGCCCTTCTACGTCAACGCGCCCTTCGGCATCGTGCTGGTGCACAACGGCAACCTGACCAACGCCCAGGCGCTCAAGGCCGAACTCTTCAACACCGACCACCGCCACATCAACACCGAGAGCGATTCCGAGGTGCTGCTCAACGTGGTGGCTGACGAGCTGGACAAGGCCACGCGCGGCAAGCCGCTGCGCGTGGGCGACGTGTTCGCCGCCGTGCGCGCCGTGCACAAGCGCATCCGCGGCTCCTATGCCGTGATCGCGTTGATCGCCGGCCACGGCGTGCTGGCTTTCCGCGATCCCCATGGCATCCGTCCGCTGTGCATGGGCCGCAGCCCGGACGGCACCGTGATGCTGGCCAGCGAGTCCGTGGTGCTCGAAGGCACGGGCCATGTGTTCGAGCGCGACGTGGCGCCGGGCGAGGCCGTCTTCGTCGACCTCGAAGGCCGCATCAGCGCCCAGCAGTGTGCCGATGTGCCGCGCCTCAACCCCTGCATCTTCGAGTTCGTCTACCTGGCACGCCCGGATTCCGTCATGGACGGTATCTCGGTCTACCAGGCGCGCCTGAACCTGGGCGAGACCCTGGCCAAGCGCGTGGTGTCCACCGTGCCGCCGAGCGAGATCGACGTGGTCATCCCCATCCCCGAATCGAGCCGCCCCAGCGCCATGCAGCTCGCCCAGCTGCTGGGCCTGCCCTACCGTGAGGGCTTCGTGAAGAACCGCTATGTGGGCCGCACCTTCATCATGCCGGGCCAGGCCGTGCGCAAGAAGAGCGTGCGCCAGAAGCTCAACGTGATCGGCAGCGAGTTCAAGGGCCGCAACGTGCTGCTGGTGGACGACTCCATCGTGCGCGGCACCACCAGCCGCGAGATCGTGCAGATGGCGCGCGAGGCCGGAGCCAACAAGGTCTACATGGCCAGCGCCGCGCCGCCGGGGAGAGCTGCCAGAGACGCGGGCATACCCAGGCCCTCGGCCCAGGCACTGGTG
>JAYNNS010000180.1:4055-6077 GCA_038112835.1 Curvibacter sp.
CTACGGCATCGACATGCCCACGGTGGATGAGCTCGTGGCGCACGGCCGCACGGTCGAGGAAGTGCGCCAGATCATCGGCGCCGACGCGCTGATCTACCAGGACGTGGACGCGATGAAGCAGGCCGTGGGCAAGCTCAGCGACCGGCTCAGCGGCTTCGATGCCTCCTGCTTCGACGGCATCTACGTCACCGGCGACATCCAGGCCGCGGACATCGAGCGCATGAACTCGGCCCGCGTCAAGGGCGATGAGGAGGATGCCGACACCTCGCGCCTGGCCCTGCCCAACCACCAGGGAGACTGAAGGCATGAGCAGCAAGCAAGGCAAGGAAGGCCTGCGCCTGCAGACGCTGGCCGTGCGCGCGGCGGTTGCGCGCAGCCAGTACGGCGAGAACTCCGAGGCGCTGTACCTGACCAGCGGCTATGTGCAGCCCAGCGCCGAAGCGTCCGCACGCCGCTTCGCGGGCGAGGAGGAGGGCTACACCTACGGCCGCTCGGGCAACCCCACGGTCAGCAGCTTCGAGCAGCGCCTGGCGGCGCTCGAGGGCACCGAGGCCTGCATGGCCACGTCCTCCGGCATGTCGGCCATCATGCTCATGTGCTTCAGCCTGTTCAAGGCCGGTGACCATGTGGTCTTCTCGCAGTCCATGTTCGGCTCGACGATCAAGCTCATCGGCTCGGAGTTCGCGCGCTTCGGCGTCGAGTCCACCGCCGTGCCGCAGACCGACCTTGCGGCCTGGAAGCAGGCCATCCGCCCGAATACGCGCCTGCTGTTTGCCGAGACGCCCACCAATCCGCTGACCGAGGTCTGCGACATCCGGGCGCTGGCCGAGCTGGCGCACAACGCCGGCGCCCTGCTGGCCGTGGACAACTGTTTCGCCACGCCGGCGTTGCAGCGCCCCATCGACCTGGGCGCGGACCTCATCATGCACTCGGGGACCAAATACCTCGACGGGCAGGGCCGCGTCATGGCCGGCGCCCTGTGCGCCAGCGAGCAGATGGTGCGGGAGAAATTCCTGCCGGTGCAGAAGAACAGCGGCATGATCCTGTCGCCCTTCAACGCCTGGGTCGTGCTCAAGGGCCTGGAGACGCTGGACCTGCGCATGCGCGCCCAGAGTGCGCTGGCGCATGAGCTCGCCGTCTGGCTGGAGCAGCACCCGGCCGTGGCACGCGTGTACTACCCGGGGCTGGCCTCGCATCCGCAGCACGCCCTGGCCATGCAGCAGATGTCCGGCGGCGGTGCCGTGCTGTCCTTCGACGTCACGGCCGATGGCCCCGAGCAGGCGCGCACGCGCGCCTTCCACGTGCTGGACACGCTGCAGACGCTGTCGCTCTGCACCAACCTGGGCGACACCAAGACCCTGCTGACCCACCCGGCCAGCACCTCGCACGGCAAGCTGTCCGAGGCGCAGCGCCTGGCCGCCGGCATCGGCCAAGGCCTGATCCGCGTGGCGGTGGGACTGGAACACCCACAGGATGTACAGGACGACCTCGCGCGCGGCCTCGACACCCTGTCCTGATTTTTCGTAGTGAACTGATTGCCGTGACACAACGCGTCCGTACCCGCTTCGCCCCGTCGCCGACGGGCTTCATCCACCTGGGCAATATCCGCTCGGCGCTTTATCCCTGGGCCTTCGCGCGCGCCCACGGCGGCGACTTCATCCTGCGCATCGAGGACACCGACCTCGACCGCTCCACCCAGGCCGCGGTCGATGTGATCATCGAAGGCATGGACTGGCTGGGCCTGGATTACGACGAAGGTCCCTACTACCAGATGCAGCGCATGGCGCGCTACAAGCAGGTGCTGGCCGAGCTGCAGGCCGCCGGCCACGTCTATCCCTGCTACATGAGTGTGGAGGCGCTCGACGCGCTGCGCGAGCGTCAGATGGCGAACAAGGAAAAGCCGCGTTACGACGGCACCTGGCGCCCCGAGCCGGGCAAGACCCTGCCGCCCGTGCCTGAAGACGTCAAGCCCGTGCTGCGCTTCAGGAATCCGCAGGGCGGTGTGGTGGCCTGGGACGACAA
>JAYNNS010000181.1:0-2243 GCA_038112835.1 Curvibacter sp.
TGGCGGCCCTGCTGGCCGTGACGCTGGTGGCGGGCGTGGCCTCGGCCCTGATCGTGCCGCTGAGCTGGGGCGACCGCGCGCGTGTGCCCGTCACGCCCGAGTTCGTGCTGCTCTGGCTGATCGCCGGCGCCTGCGCCCTGGGCGCGGCCTGGCAGGCCAAGTTCCACCGCCTGGTCGCCTTGATCCTGCTCAGCGTGGTGGGGCTGGCGCTGTGCATCACCTTCGCCTGGTTCTCCGCGCCCGATCTGGCGCTGACGCAGCTGGCCGTGGAGGTGGTGACCGTGGTGCTGATCCTGCTCGGCCTGCGCTGGATGCCCAAGCGCGTGGAGCAGGACGACCCGCGCATCGAGCAGCGCGTGTTCTGGCGCCGCCGCCGCGACCTGCTGCTGGCGCTGCTGATCGGCGCCGGCCTCGCGGCCCTGTCCTATGCGCTGCTCACGCGCCAGGCGCCGCTGTCCATCTCGCCCTTCTTCATCGAGCAGGCCCTGCCCGGTGGCGGCGGCACCAATGTGGTCAACGTCATGCTGGTGGACTTCCGCGCCTTCGACACCCTGGGCGAGATCACGGTGCTGGGCGTCGTGGGGCTCACGGTCTATGCCCTGCTGCGGCGTTTCCGCCCGCCGCAGGAGGCCATCGAGGTGCCCGAGCAGCAGCGCGTGGAACACCTCGGCGCCGATCTGCTGCAGTCCCCGCGCGGCGACGGCGTGCCCGCCTACATGGGCGTGCCGGCCGTGCTGGTGCGCCTGCTGCTGCCCATCGCCTGGGTCTTCGCCTTCTACCTCTTCATGCGCGGCCACAACGAGCCCGGCGGCGGCTTCGTGGCCGGGCTGGTGGTGGCCATCGCCTTCATCGCGCAATACATGGTGGCCGGCACCCACTGGGTCGAGGACCAGCTGCGCCTGCAGCCGCCGCGCTGGATCGCCCTGGGCCTGCTCGTGGCCCTGCTCACCGGCCTGGGCTCGCTGTGGTTCGCCCATCCCTTCCTGACCACGCACACCGCCCACCTCACGCTGCCCCTGCTGGGCGAGATCCACGTGCCCTCGGCGGCCTTCTTCGACCTCGGTGTGTTCGCCGTGGTCGTGGGCGCCACGCTGCTCTTGCTGACGGCGCTGGCCCACCAGTCCCTGCGCGCGCAACGGCAGCTGGAGGCCCCCCCCGAGACGCTGCGCGGCCTGGAAAAGGGCGCTGCGGCCCTGAAGGGGGGCGCATGGAAGTCGTGATCTCGCTGGCCATCGGCGTCATGGCCGGCTCGGGCGTCTGGCTGGTGCTGCGCCCGCGGACCTACCAGGTGCTGATCGGCCTGTCCCTGCTGGCCTATGCCATCAACCTCTTCATCTTCAGCGTGGGCAGCCTGGCCATCGACAAGGAACCCATCGTGCAGGCCGGCCTGGCCGCCACGCTGGAGAACTACACCGATCCGCTGCCCCAGTCCCTGGTGCTGACCGCCATCGTGATCGGCTTCGCCACCACCGCGCTCTTCCTCGTGGTGCTGCTGGCGCTGCGTGGCCTCTCGGGGGGTGACCATGTGGACGGTCAGGAGGAACAGCCATGACGGGCGCGCTCTCGCACCTGATCGTCGCGTCCGTGCTGCTGCCGCTGGCCACGGCCGCGCTCATGCTGCTGCTGGGCGACGGCCGCCGCCCGCTCAAGGCCGCGCTCAACCTGCTGTCCACCGCCGCCGGCCTGGCGCTCGCGCTCGGCCTGCTCTGGCAGGTGCAGGCGCAGGGCACGCCCGCGGCCTTCGGCATCTACCTGCCGGGCAACTGGTCGGTGCCCTTCGGCATCGTGCTGGTGCTGGACCGGCTCTCGGCCCTGATGCTGGTGCTCACGGGCTGCATCGCCCTGGCGGCGCTGCTCTACGCGCTGGCGCGCTGGCACCAGGCCGGCGTGTATTTCCACGCGCTGTTCCAGCTCCAGCTCATGGGCCTGTACGGCGCCTTCCTCACGGCCGACCTGTTCAACCTCTTCGTCTTCTTCGAGGTGCTGCTCGCCGCCAGCTACGGCCTGCTGCTGCACGGCGGCGGCGCGCCGCGCGTGCGCGCGGGCCTGCACTACATCGCGGTCAACCTCGTGGCCTCGCTGCTCTTCCTGATCGGGGTGGCCGTGCTCTACGGCGTCACCGGCACGCTCAACATGGCCGACATCGCGGCCAAGCTACCCCTGGTGCCCACGGAGGACCGATCCGGGCTCGACCTCGACGCCACCGTCGCCCGCACCGAGGCCGAACGCGCCCAGTTGATCGC
>JAYNNS010000181.1:2253-6068 GCA_038112835.1 Curvibacter sp.
TGGGGCCCGCGGGCGACCGCGGCCTGCTGCACGCGGGCGCCGCCATCCTGGCCGTGGCCTTCCTGGCCAAGGCGGCGCTGTGGCCGCTCAACTTCTGGCTGCCCGGCGCCTATGGCGCGGCCAGCGCGCCGGTGGCCGCGCTGTTCGCCATCCTCACCAAGGTCGGCGTCTATGCCGTGCTGCGCCTGTGGACGCTGTGCTTCCCCGCGGATGCCGGCGCCTCCGCGCTCTTCGGCAGCGGCGCCCTGGTCTGGGGCGGCGTGCTCACGCTGGCCTTCGGCGCCGTGGGCATGCTGGCCTCGCAGCAGCTCGCGCGCTTCGCGGCCTACAGCGTGATCGCCTCCGCGGGCACGCTGCTCGCGGCCTTCGGTTTCGGCACGCCGGCCCTGGCCGGCGGCGCGCTGTTCTACCTGGCCAGCTCCACGCTGGCGGGCGCGGCGCTGTTCCTGCTGGTGGAGCTGCTGGAGCGCGCGCGCGAGGTCGAGCTCGGCCCCGAGCAGCTCGACGACGGCCGCGCCCTGCCGGCCTTCACGGCCGCGCCGCCGCCGGGCATCAACCTCGACGATGACGAGGCGGCGCTGATCGGCCGCGCCATTCCCGCCGCCCTGGCCTTCCTGGGCCTGACCTTCGCGGTCTGCGGCCTGGTGGTCAGTGGCCTGCCGCCGCTGTCGGGCTTCGTGGCCAAGCTGGCCATGCTCGGCGCGCTGCTGGAGCTGCAGCGCCCGGCCGCCTGGACGCTGTTCGCGCTGCTGCTGCTCGCGGGCCTCATGGCGGCCACGGCCCTGCTGCGCATCGGCATGCGCCATTTCTGGACCACCGAGGCCCGGCCCGCGCCGCGCCTGCGCGTGGTCGAGACCCTGCCCATCGTGCTGCTGCTGGCCATGGGGCTGGCGCTGGTGCTGCACGGCGAGGCGGTGCTGGACTACATGCGCCAGACCGCCATCACCCTGCACACGCCGGCCGCCTACATCGACGCCGTGTTCTCGGTCCGTCCCGTGCCGGCGCCGGGAGGCTCGCCATGAAGCGCTGGCTCCCCGCCCCCCTGCTCTCGGCCGGCCTGTTCGCGCTCTGGCTCATGCTGAGCCGCAGCCTGGGTGCCGGCAGCGTGCTGCTGGGCCTGCTGCTGGCGTTCGTGCTGCCCCTGCTGGCCCGGCCGCTGCGCCCGGCCGGCCCGCCGGTGCGCAAGCCCCTGCTGCTGGCGCGCCTGATCCTGCGCGTGGGCGGCGACGTGCTGCGCTCGGGCCTGGAGGTGGCGCGCGGCGTGCTGCGTGCGCGCACCACGCCGCCGCGCGGGCGCTTCGTCGTCGTGCCGCTGGACCTGCGCGACGACCACGCCCTGGCCGCGCTGGCCATGATCACCTCGGTGATCCCGGGCACGGTCTGGAGCGAACTCGCCCCCGACCGCAGCCGCCTGCTGCTGCACGTCTTCGACCTGGCCGACGAGGCCGACTTCATCCGCGACTACAAGACGCGCTACGAACTGCCCCTGAAGGAGATCCTGGAATGAGCGACGCACGGCCGCCCGCAGGCGCTCGCACCGCGGTGCCGCGCACGGAGGTGACTTCATGAGCCCCTTGCTGAGCCTGGCCATCAGCCTGACCCTGCTGCTCTACGCCCTGGCCATGGGCCTGGGCCTCATGCGCCTGCTGCGCGGTCCCTCGGCCCAGGACCGCGTGCTGGCGCTGGACTTCCTCTACATCGTGGGCATGCTCGTCATGCTGGTGCTGGCCATCCGCTACGACAGCCGCATGTACTTCGAGGGCGCCTTCCTCATGGTGCTGTTCGGCTTCGTGGGCTCGCTGGCCCTGGCCAAGTTCCTGCTGCGCGGCGAGGTGATCGAATGAACGCGCCCTGGAGCGAGATCGTGGTGGCGCTGCTGCTGCTGGCCAGCGGCGTGGTGGTGCTGGCCGCGGCCCTGGGCCTGTGGCGGCTGCCGGACTTCTTCGCGCGCATGCACGCGCCCGCGCTGGCCTCCACGCTGGCGGCCTGGATCGTCACCGGGGCCTCCATCCTGCATTTCTCGGTGCGCGCGGGCGAGCTCTCGCTGCACGTCTGGCTGATCATCATCATCCTGTCCATCACCGCGCCGGTCACCACCATCGTGCTGGCGCGCGCGGCGCTGTTTCGCCGCCGCAAGGCCGGCGACGCGCTGCCGCCGCCGCTGAGCTGATGGCCCCGCGAGCGTGCCCATGCTGAACCGGCTGCGCCTGCCCCTGATCGTCGCCCTGGCCCTGGGGGTGGCCTGGGCCGTGCCGGGCCCGCCCGAACTGCGCGCCGGCCTGCTGCTCTTCGTGCTGATCGCCGGGCTGTGGCTCACCCAGGCCCTGCCGCTGGCCGTCACCGCGCTGGCCGTGCCGCTGCTGGCGATCCTGCTGGGCCTGCTCACGCCGCGCCAGGCCCTGGCCTCGTTCGCGCATCCCGTCATCTTTCTCTTCCTCGGCGGCTTCGCGCTGGCCGCGGCCCTGGTGCACCAGGGCCTGGACCGGGCCCTGGCCCGCGCCGTGCTGCGCCTGGCGCGCGGACAGGTGCGGCGCGCGGTGCTGCTGCTGTGCGCCCTGACGGCCCTGCTGTCCATGTGGATCAGCAACACCGCCGCGGTGGCCATGATGCTGCCGCTGGCGCTGGGCCTGCTGCGCGAGGAGGGCGTGCACGCCGGCGTGCGCGAGAAATCCTTCGTGCTGCTGGCCCTGGCCTACAGCGCCAGCATCGGCGGCATGGGCACGCTGATCGGCAGCCCGCCCAATGCCATCGCCGCGGCCCAGGCCGGCATCAGCTTCAGCGAGTGGCTGCGCCTGGGCCTGCCGCTGGTGGCCCTGCTGTGGCCGGCGATGCTGCTGGTGCTGGCCCTGCTGCTGCGCCCGCGCCTGAGCGGGCAGGTCGGCGTGCCCGCCGAGCCGCTGCTCTGGACGCGCGAGCGCCGCCTGGTCGCCGCCATCTTGGCCCTGACCGTGGCGGGCTGGATCGGTGGCGCGCCGCTGGGCCGGCTGCTGGGCATCGCCCAGGACATGGACACCGTGGTCGCGCTGGCCGCCCTGGTGGCGGTGTGCGCCACCGGCGTGATCGGCTGGCGCGAACTCGAGCGCGAGGTGCACTGGGGCGTGCTGCTGCTGTTCGGCGGTGGCCTGGCCCTGAGCGAGGTCATGGGCAGCAGCGGCGCCAGCCGCTTCCTGGCCGAAGCCCTGCTGGCGCAGGTGCAGCACGCGCCGCGCGTGCTGCTGGTGCTGGGCGTGCTGGCCTTCGTCGTGCTGCTGACCGAGCTCGTGAGCAACACCGCGAGCGCGGCCCTGCTGCTGCCGGTCTTCCTGAGCGTGGCCGTGCCGCTGGGGCTGCCGCCGGTGCCGGTGGCCGCGGCCATCGCCGTGGCGGCCTCCTGCGCCTTCATGCTGCCGGTGGCCACGCCGCCCAATGCCATCGTCTTTGCCAGCGGCGAGGTGAGCCAGGCCACGATGATGCGCTGCGGCGCCTGGCTCAACCTCATGGCCGTGCTGCTGATCGGCGCCTGCGCCGCCTGGGGCTGGCCATGAGCGCGGGTCTGTGGGGCGGCCTGCTCGGCGGCCTGGGCCTGTTCCTGCTGGGCATGACCATGATGACCGACGGCCTGCGTCAGCTGGCCGGCCCGGGCCTGGAGCGCATCCTGGCCCACGCCACGCGCACGCGCTGGCATGCCCTGGGCTCGGGCGTGCTGGTGACGGCCGTGGTCCAGTCCTCCAGCGCCGTCACGGTGGCGGCCATCGGCTTCGTCAATGCCGGCCTGCTGGGCCTGACGCCCGCGCTGTGGGTGCTGTTCGGCGCCAATGTGGGCACCACCATGACGG
>JAYNNS010000182.1:0-3578 GCA_038112835.1 Curvibacter sp.
GGCCAGGCGCACGTCGGCCGCGTCACGCGGAAGGAACACACCCACGGGCATGACCTGGTAGATGGAGGCGTCTGTAGCGTAGCGACCGCGGTCGGCGGGGCTGAACAGCACCTCCCCCCTGGTTTCCGCCCGCAGGCGCGCGGCCAGGCGGCCGGCCACTTCGTTGCTGAGACGGGCGACGGCGTCGTAGGTCCGGGTGATGCCGGAAGGCAGAGGGGCGTTCATCTCAGTGTTTCTCCTGGACCTGCAGGCCGGCCTGGGCCGTGCGCAGCTGCTCGACGACCACATCACGCTTGTGGCCCAGGTGCGCCACGAGTTCGGCGCGCAGGGCGGCACCGTCGCGCTTTTGCAGCGCTTCGATCATGCGATCGTGCTCGGCCATGGCGCGGGTCCACTTCTCGCCATCCTGGTAGGAACGGAAGCGCAGGGCCTGCAGGCGGGCGTTGACCTGGTCGTAGGTGGCGGAGAGCACGGGGTTGCGGGCCGCGGCATTGAAGGCGCGGTGGATGGCCATGTTGAGGCGGTAATAGGCGGAGAGGTCGCGCCGGGTGTAGGCGGCCTTCATCTCGTAGTGCAGGGCCTCGATCTCGGCCAGCTCCTCGGGCGTGACGCGCTGCGCGGCCAGCTCGCCCGAGAGGCCCTCCAGCCCGGCCATGACCTCGAAGGTGTTGAGGATGTCGGCCTCGCCCAGCGCCACGGCGAAGGCGCCGCGGTTGGGCAGCAGGTCCACCAGGCCTTCGGCGGCCAGGGTCTTGATGGCCTCGCGCAGCGGGGTGCGCGAGACCTTGAGCTGTTCGCACAGCTCGCGTTCGTTGAGTTTGGCGCCGGGCGCGATCTGCCCTTCCACCAGCATCTGGCGCAGGCGCTGCGCCACCTGGCCGTGCAGGACGGCCCCGGGCATGCTCAGGATCTCAGCCATGGTTTGTATTCAAAAAGAATCTGATTTCGGCCGATTTTAGGGTCATTCTGCTTGACAAACAAATTTTGTATGCAAAAAATCCACCCATCTTTCTCTGTTGTTCAACCATGCTGACCACCAATTTCCATCCCACCGGCCGCCATTTCCTGCAGATTCCGGGCCCCTCGCCCGTGCCCGAGCGCGTGCTGCGCGCCATGAGCCTGCCCACCATCGACCACCGCGGCCCCGAGTTCGGCGTGCTGGGCCTCAAGGTGCTGGCCGACATGCAGAAGATCTTCCAGACCCAGCACCCGGTCATGATCTACCCGGCCTCGGGCACCGGGGCCTGGGAAGCCGCCCTCTCCAACACCCTCTCCCCCGGCGACCACGTGCTGATGTACGAGACCGGCCACTTTGCCTTCCTCTGGCACCGCCTGGCCACGCGCCTGGGCCTCAAGGCCGAGGTGCTGGCTCTGCCCGGCACCGACAACGGCGTGCCGGCCAGCTGGCGCCGCGGCGTGCAGGCCGACCTGATCGAGCAGCGCCTCAAGGCCGACACCGGCCACGCCATCAAGGCCGTCTGCGTGGTGCACAACGAGACCTCCACCGGCGTGACCAGCAACATCGCCGCCGTGCGCAAGGCCATCGACGCGGCCAAGCACCCGGCCCTGCTGCTGGTGGACACCATCTCGGGCCTGGCCGGCGCCGACTACCGGCACGACGAATGGGGCGTGGACGTCTCCATCAGCGGCTCGCAGAAGGGGCTCATGCTGCCGCCGGGCATGAGCTTCAATGCGATCTCGCCCAAGGCCATCGAGGCCAGCAAGAGTGCCAGGCTGCCGCGAAGCTTCTGGGCCTGGGACGAGATCATCGAGATGAACAAGACGGGCTACTGGCCCTACACACCCAACACCAACCTGATGTATGGCCTGAGCGAAGCCGCCAACATGATCCTGGGCCAGGGCCTGGACGCCGTGCTGGCGCGCCACCAGCGCTGGGCTGCGGGCGTGCGCGCCGCGGTGAACGCCTGGGGCCTGCCCATCCAGTGCGCCGACAACGGCGTCTACTCGCCCATCCTCACCGGCGTGATGACGCCCGAGGGCGTGGACGCCGACGCCATCCGCAAGATCATCTACGAGCGCTTCGACTGTTCGCTGGGCACGGGCCTGGGCAAGGTCAAGGGCCGCATGTTCCGCATCGGCCACCTGGGCGACAGCAACGACCTGACGCTGATCGGCACCGTGGCGGCCTGCGAGATGGGCCTCAAGCTCGCCGGCGTCAAGCTCGCCGGCTCGGGCGTGCAGGCCATCATGGACTACTACGCCGGCCACCCGGCGGCCGTGCCGCAGCGCAAGGCGGCGTGACATGAAACACCCCCTGAGTCGCCTATGGCGCCTTCCCCCTCTCCTTCGGGAGGGGGACGTACCCAGTGGCCCGGCAAAGCCGGTTCCACGGGTGCCTGGGCTTGGATCGCATCGGTTTCATGGACCGCAGGTGGCGCGCAGCACCATGGATCACTGAGATGAATTAAAACCCGGCGCTGCATCGTGTCCGCGGTGCAGTGCGTTGATGTGTGAGCGACGGACGACCATAAAGAGGAGACATCATGCAACGCAGAACCTTCGTCGCCGCCACGGCGGCCACCGCGGCCACCCTGGCCGCCCCCATGATCAAGGCGCAGACCCTGCCCAACGGGCCGGTGCGCATCGTTGTCGGCTTCGCGCCGGGCGGCGGCACCGATGCGCTGGCGCGCATCGTCGGCCAGAAGCTGCAGGCCATGTGGAACCTGACCGTGGTGGTGGAGAACAAGGCCGGCGCTTCCGGCGTGATCGCGGCCGACCTCGTGTCCAAGGCCGTGCCCGACGGCAACACCCTGCTGATGGCCCACATCAACAGCCACGCGCTGGCCCCGGGCCTCATGCCCAAGCTGGGCTATGTGGTCGAGCGTGACTTCACGCCGCTGACGCTGGTGGGCGTGACGCCCAACCTGCTGATCGCCAACAACGACCTGCCGGCCCGCACCGTGGCCGACGTGGTGGCGCACTGCAAGGCACAGCCGGGCAAGGTGAGCTTCGGCTCGGCCGGCCAGGGTTCGGCCCAGCACCTGGCCATGGAGTCCTTCAAGCTCGCGGCCGGCGTGAATGCGCTGCACGTGCCCTACAAGGGTTCGGGCCCCATGCTGGTGGACCTGATCGGCGGCCAGATCCAGTACTCCTTCGACACCATGACGGCGGCTACACCGCATGTGAAGAGCGGCAAGGTCCGCGCCATCGCCCAGACGCGCGCCAAGCGCGCCTCGGGCCACCCCACGGTGCCCACCATGGCCGAGGCCGGCTTCCCCGGCTTCGAGGCCACCACCTGGTACGGCCTGGTCGGCCCGGGCAAGATGCCCGCAGCCATGGCCCAGCGCATGAACGAGGACATCAACAAGGTCCTGGCCATGCCCGATGTGAAGGAAAAGCTCGACCAGTACGGCGCGGAGGACGGTGGCGGAACGGCCCAGCAGTTCGCCGACTTCATCCGTGCCGAGCAGCAGAAGTGGTCCAAGGTGATCAAGGACGCCAAGGTGACGGTGGACAGCTGATCCCCGTGGGTTGCCCCACGCCGTGCCGCAACCCCCCCCATGCCTGAGGCAGCCCCCCTGGCCCGGCCCAGACCGTGCCACCGCGTCCCGCGCCTT
>JAYNNS010000182.1:3588-6063 GCA_038112835.1 Curvibacter sp.
CTGCTTCGCCGGGGGGTTGGCCTCTGGGGGTGGGGCAACCCGCCCCCTGATGGAGGCAGCGCCGGTGGCCCGGCCACGCCGGTGCCACGGCGTCCCGCGCATGCAAGTTCCCCGCTCTCCATCTTCTTTTCGTTTCCACCATGAGTGATACCGGCCAGGTCCACTTGCGCATCGAGGCCGGTGTGGCCTCGGTCGTGTTCGATCGTCCCCAGGCACGCAATGCGATGACCTGGGCCATGTACGAGCAGCTGATGGCGGTCTGCCGCCAGCTGCAGGGCGACGCCTCGGTGCGCGTCGTCACCTTCCGCGGCGCCGGCGGCGAGGCCTTCGTGGCCGGCACCGACATCGCGCAGTTCCAGAACTTCGGCGTCGGTGCCCAGGGCGGCGCCGACGGCCTGGCCTACGAGCAGCAGATCGACGCCTGCATGGAGCTGCTCACCGGCCTGCCCATGCCCACGGTGGCCGTGGTCGAGGGCTGGTGCGTGGGCGGCGGCCTGGCGATCGCCACCGGCTGCGACTTCCGCCTCGCCACGCCCGCGGCGAAATTCGGCGTGCCCATCGCCAAGACCCTGGGCAACTGCCTCTCCATGGCGAATCTCGCGCGCCTGCAGGCGGTCTGGGGCGCGCAGCGCGTACGCCGCATGCTGCTGCTGGCCGAGTTCATCGGCGCCGACGAAGCCCTGGCCTGCGGCTGCCTGCAGACCGTTGCCGCGCCCGCCGAGCTCGACGCTGCCGCGCAGGCGCTGGCGCAGAAGCTCGCCGCACTGGCGCCCGTGACCCAGCGCGTGAGCAAGGAAGGCCTGCGCCGGCTGGCCGTGCACCAGCTGCCTGCGGACGCCGACCTGATCCGCGCCGCCTACGGCAGCGCCGACTTCCGCGAGGGCGTCACCGCCTTCGTCGAGAAACGCCCCCCCGCCTGGAAAGGACAGTGATGACGGAGAAGAAGAAAGCCGGCCCCCTGGCCGGCATGCGCGTGCTGGAACTCACGCAGATCATGTCGGGCCCGACCTGCGGCCAGCTGCTGGCCGACATGGGCGCGGACGTGATCAAGGTCGAGAAGCTGCCGGGCGGCGACGACGCGCGCGGCTACCGCGACCCGGCCGTCAACGGCGTCTCGGCGCCCTTCATGATGATGAACCGCAACAAGCGCGGCCTGGCCATCAACCTCAAGCACGCCGACGGCAAGGCCATCCTGCTGCGCATGGTGCAGGACGCCGATGTGCTGGTGGAGAACTTCCGCGGCGGCACGCTGGACAAGCTGGGCCTGGGCTACGAGGTGCTCAAGGCGGCCAACCCGGGCCTGATCTACTGCGCCATCAGCGGCTACGGCCGCACCGGCCCTTACGCCGACAAGGGCGGCTTCGACCTGATCGCCCAGGGCTTTGCCGGGCTGATGTCCATCACGGGCGAGCCGGGCCGCCCGCCGGCCAAGACCGGCAACGCAGTCTCGGATATGAACGCGGGCATCCTCGGCGCCCTGGGCATCGTCGCGGCCTATGTGCACAAGCTCAAGACCGGCGAGGGCCAGATCGTCGACACCTCGCTCAGCGACGCCGCGCTGCAGCAGCTCTACTGGCACGCCGCCATCTTCTTCGCCACCGGCCAGTCCAGCACGCCCACGGGTTCGGCCCACGTGCTGACCGCACCCTACCAGGCCTTCAAGGCCAGCGACGGCTGGATCAACATCGGCGGCGCCAACCAGACCAACTGGGAACGCATCGCCGAGGTGCTGGGCCACCCCGAGTGGCGCGAGGACCCGCGCTTCAGGACCAACAGCGACCGCATGGCCCACCTGGACGAACTGGTGGCGCTGATGAACGCCGTGCTCGGCACGCAGACGCGCGCGCAGTGGCAGGCCGCCTTCGACGCGGCCGGCGTGCCGGCCGGCCCCGTGCACACCGTGGGCGAAGCCCTGACGCATCCGCAGACCCTGGCCCGCGGCATGGTGGTGGAGCTGAACCACCCGCAAGCCGGCCCGACACGCGCCCTGGGCTGTCCCGTCCATTTCTCGGCCACGCCGGCACAAATCACCCGGCCTGCCCCCTTGCTCGGGCAGCACACGCGCGAGTTGATGAAAGAGTTCGGCTACAGCGATGCGCAGGTGGACGATTTCATTAGTAGAAACGCTATCGCTGAAAGCTGACGCAGCTGCCACCATATAAGTCGCTCGCAGAATTGGGCGGCACTTCCATGAGTGGTTGCTTATGCGTACAAGTATTTATATTCATGCGTGGCTGGCGGCGCTCGCCCTGGTGTTCGGCACGGCCCAGGCGCAGAACGCCTGGATCGTGGGCCAGTCGGCGCCCCTGTCGGGCAGCAACGCCGCCTTCGGCCAGGACATCCGCGACGGTGCCCTGGCCTGGTTCAAGTCCGTCAACGCCCAGGGCGGCGTGGCCGGCTCCCCCATCGAACTCGTCACCCTGGACGACCAGAACCAGCGCAAGACCGCCGGCGAGAACACCACCAAGCTCTTGC
>JAYNNS010000183.1:0-6060 GCA_038112835.1 Curvibacter sp.
CTCCCTGGCCCTGTACGCCCGCCTGAACGAGTACGGCTTCATCGAGACCCCGTACCGCCGTGTGGTGGACGGCAAGGTGACCAACCAGATCGACTACCTGTCGGCCATCGAGGAAGGCAAGTACGTCATCGCCCAGGCCAACGCCGCGCTGGACAAGGACGGCAAGCTGGTCTGCGAGCAGATCTCCGCGCGTGAGAAGGGTGAATCCATCCTCTGTGGCGCCGACCGCATCCAGTACATGGACGTGTCGCCCGCGCAGATCGTTTCCGTGGCCGCCTCGCTGGTGCCATTCCTGGAGCACGACGACGCCAACCGTGCGCTGATGGGCGCCAACATGCAGCGTCAGGCCGTGCCCGTGCTGCGTCCCGAGAAGGCCTTCGTCGGCACCGGCATCGAGCGCGTCTCCGCGGTCGACTCCGGCACCGTGGTCACCGCCAACCGCGGCGGCGTGGTCGACTATGTCGACGCCACCCGCATCGTGATCCGCGTGAACGACAACGAGGCCGTGGCCGGTGAAGTGGGTGTGGACATCTACAACCTCATCAAGTACCAGCGTTCCAACCAGAATACCAACATCCACCAGCGTCCCATCGTCAAGAAGGGTGACAAGCTGGCCAAGGGTGACGTGATCGCCGACGGCGCATCGACCGATCTGGGCGAACTCGCCCTGGGCCAGAACATGCTCGTGGCCTTCATGCCCTGGAACGGCTACAACTTCGAGGACTCGATCCTCATCTCCGAGCGCGTGGTCGCCGACGACCGCTACACCTCGATCCACATCGAGGAGCTGGTGGTCATGGCGCGCGACACCAAGCTGGGCGCCGAGGAAATCACCCGCGACATCCCCAACCTGTCCGAGCAGCAGCTCAACCGCCTGGACGAGTCCGGCATCATCTACGTCGGTGCCGAGGTCATGCCCGGCGACGTGCTGGTGGGCAAGGTCACGCCCAAGGGCGAGACCACGCTGACGCCGGAAGAGAAGCTGCTGCGTGCCATCTTCGGCGAGAAGGCCTCCGATGTGAAGGACACCTCGCTGCGCGTGGACCAGGGCTCGCAGGGCACCGTGATCGATGTGCAGGTCTTCACGCGTGAAGGCATCCAGCGCGACAAGCGCGCCCAGCAGATCATCGACGACGAACTCAAGCGTTTCCGCCTGGACCTCAACGACCAGCTGCGCATCGTGGAAGCCGACGCCTTCGACCGGATCGAGAAGCTCTTGATCGGCAAGGTGGCCAATGGCGGTCCGCAGAAGCTCGCCAAGGGCACGAAGATCGACAAGGCCTACCTGGCCTCGGTCGAGAAGTTCCACTGGTTCGACATCCGCCCGGCCGACGACGAGGTCGCCAGCCAGCTGGAAAGCATCAAGAACTCGCTGGAGCAGACCCGCCACAGCTTCGACCTGGCCTTCGAAGAGAAGCGCAAGAAGCTCACGCAGGGCGACGAGCTGCCCGCGGGCGTGCTCAAGATGGTCAAGGTCTACCTGGCCGTCAAGCGCCGCCTGCAGCCCGGCGACAAGATGGCCGGTCGTCACGGCAACAAGGGCGTGGTCTCCAAGATCGTTCCGGTCGAGGACATGCCCTACATGGCCGACGGCACGCCGTGCGACATCGTCCTCAACCCGCTGGGCGTGCCTTCGCGCATGAACGTGGGCCAGGTGCTGGAAGTGCACCTGGGCTGGGCCGGCAAGGGCATCGGCCAGCGCATCGGCGACATGCTGCAGCAGGAAGCCAAGGCCGCCGAGCTGCGCAAGTTCCTCGAGAACTTCTACAACAGCACGGGCCGCAGCGAAGACCTGAGCAAGCTCAGCGACGCGCAGATCACCGAGATGGCTGCCAACCTGTCCACCGGCGCGACCTTCGCGACCCCGGTGTTCGACGGCGCCTCGGAAGAGGAGATCCGTGCCATGCTCAAGCTGGCCTACCCGGACGAGATCGCCCAGGCCAAGGGCCTGACCGACACCCGGACCCAGGCCCGCCTGTTCGATGGCCGCACCGGCGAGCAGTTCGAGCGCCCGACCACGGTCGGCTACATGCACGTGCTCAAGCTGCACCACCTGGTGGACGACAAGATGCACGCCCGCTCGACCGGCCCCTACTCCCTGGTCACCCAGCAGCCGCTGGGCGGCAAGGCCCAGTTCGGCGGCCAGCGTTTCGGCGAGATGGAAGTGTGGGCGCTGGAAGCCTACGGCGCTTCCTACACGCTGCAGGAAATGCTCACCGTCAAGTCCGACGACGTGCAGGGCCGTACCAAGGTCTACGAGAACATCGTCAAGGGCGAGCATGCCATCGAAGCCGGCATGCCCGAGTCGTTCAACGTGCTGGTCAAGGAAATCCGTTCCCTGGGCCTGGACATCGAGCTCGAGCGCTCCTAATTTGCAGAGAGGATAGAGTCTTATGAAATCCCTACTCGACCTGTTCAAGCAGTTCACGCCGGATGAGCATTTCGATGCCATCAAGATCGGCCTGGCTTCGCCCGAGAAGATCCGTTCCTGGTCCTTCGGCGAGGTGAAGAAGCCCGAGACCATCAACTACCGCACCTTCAAGCCCGAGCGTGACGGCCTGTTCTGCGCCAAGATCTTCGGCCCGATCAAGGACTACGAGTGCCTGTGCGGCAAGTACAAGCGCCTCAAGCACCGCGGCGTGATCTGCGAGAAGTGCGGCGTTGAAGTCACGCAGACCAAGGTGCGCCGCGAGCGCATGGGTCACATCGACCTGGCCGCGCCCTGCGCCCACATCTGGTTCCTGAAGTCCCTGCCCTCGCGCCTGGGCCTGGTGCTGGACATGACGCTGCGCGACATCGAGCGCGTGCTGTATTTCGAAGCCTATGTGGTGACCGACCCCGGCATGACCCCGCTGAAGAAGTTCAGCATCATGTCCGAGGACGACTACGACGCCAAGGTCAAGGAATACGGTGACGAGTTCACCGCCAAGATGGGCGCCGAAGGCATCAAGGAGCTGCTGCAGGGCATCGAGATCGACACCGAGATCGAGCGTCTGCGCGGCGACCTGACCGGCTCCGAGATGAAGGTCAAGAAGAATGCCAAGCGCCTCAAGGTGCTGGAAGCCTTCAAGAAGTCCGGTATCAAGCCCGAGTGGATGGTGCTGGAAGTGCTGCCCGTGCTGCCGCCGGACCTGCGTCCGCTGGTGCCGCTGGACGGCGGCCGCTTCGCGACCTCCGACCTGAACGACCTCTACCGTCGCGTCATCAACCGCAACAGCCGTCTGCGCCGCCTGCTGGAGCTCAAGGCGCCCGAGATCATCGCGCGCAACGAGAAGCGCATGCTGCAGGAAGCCGTTGACAGCCTGCTGGACAACGGTCGTCGCGGCAAGGCTATGACGGGCGCCAACAAGCGCGCCCTCAAGTCCCTGGCCGACATGATCAAGGGCAAGAGCGGCCGCTTCCGCCAGAACCTGCTGGGCAAGCGCGTCGACTACTCGGGCCGTTCCGTCATTACCGTGGGCCCGACCCTCAAGCTGCACCAGTGCGGCCTGCCCAAGCTGATGGCCCTGGAGCTGTTCAAGCCCTTCATCTTCTCGCGCCTGGAAGCCATGGGGATCGCCACCACCATCAAGGCCGCGAAGAAGGAAGTCGAATCCGGCACGCCGGTGGTGTGGGACATCCTGGAAGAGGTGATCAAGGAGCACCCGGTGCTGCTGAACCGAGCCCCGACGCTGCACCGCCTCGGCATCCAGGCCTTCGAGCCCATCCTGATCGAAGGCAAGGCCATCCAGCTGCACCCGCTGGTCTGCGCCGCCTTCAACGCCGACTTCGACGGCGACCAGATGGCCGTGCACGTGCCGCTGTCGGTGGAAGCCCAGCTGGAAGCCCGTACCCTGATGCTGGCCTCCAACAACGTGCTCTTCCCCGCCAACGGCGAGCCCTCCATCGTGCCCTCGCAGGACGTGGTGCTGGGCTTGTACTACACGACGCGTGAGCGCATCAACGGCAAGGGCGAAGGCATGGTCTTCGCCGACGTGGCCGAAGTCCAGCGTGCGCTGGACGCGGGCCAGGTCGAGCTGACCGCGCGCATCAGCGTGCGCCTGACCGAGTGGACCAGGGACAAGGTCACGGGCGAGGTCGTGCCCGAGACCAAGCTCGTGGAAACCACGGTCGGCCGTGCCCTGCTGTCGGAGATCCTGCCCAAGGGCCTGCCCTTCAGCAACATCAACAAGGCGCTGAAGAAGAAGGAAATCTCCAAGCTGATCAACGTGTCCTTCCGCAAGTGCGGCCTGAAGGAAACCGTGGTGTTCGCAGACAAGCTGCTGCAGAACGGTTTCCGCCTGGCCACGCGCGCCGGTATCTCGATCGCCATCGACGACATGCTGGTGCCGAAGGAGAAGCACGAGATCATCGAGGCGGCCGAGAAGGAAGTGAAGGACATCGAGCAGCAGTACGTCTCGGGTCTGGTCACGGCCGGCGAGCGCTACAACAAGGTGGTGGACATCTGGGGCAAGGCCGGCGACAAGGTCTCCAAGGTCATGATGGACCAGCTGCGCCTGGAGAAGACCACTGACCGCCACGGCAAGACCGTGGACCAGGAGTCCTTCAACTCCATCTACATGATGGCCGACTCGGGTGCGCGCGGTTCCGCCGCGCAGATCCGTCAGCTGGCCGGCATGCGTGGCCTGATGGCCAAGCCCGACGGCTCCATCATCGAGACGCCCATCACGGCCAACTTCCGTGAAGGCCTCAACGTGCTGCAGTACTTCATCTCCACGCACGGCGCCCGCAAGGGTCTGGCCGACACGGCGCTGAAGACGGCCAACTCCGGCTACCTGACGCGTCGTCTGGTGGACGTGACGCAGGACCTCGTGGTGACGCAGGAAGACTGCGGCACCAGCGACGGTTCGCTGATGCGCGCCATCGTCGAGGGTGGTGAGGTCATCGAGTCGCTGCGCGACCGTATCCTGGGCCGTACCGCGGCCGAGGACGTGCTGCACCCCGAGACCCGCGCCGTGCTGGTGCCGGCCGGCAACATGCTGGACGAGGACGCCATCGAGGAGCTGGAAGCCGCCGGCGTCGACGAGGTCAAGGTCCGCACCGCGCTGACCTGCGCCACGCGTTTCGGCCTGTGCGCCAAGTGCTACGGCCGCGACCTGGGCCGTGGCGGCCTGGTCAACACCGGCGAAGCCGTCGGTGTGATCGCCGCCCAGTCCATCGGCGAACCCGGCACGCAGCTGACCATGCGGACCTTCCACATCGGTGGTGCCGCCTCGCGTGCCGCCATCGCCTCCAGCGTGGAAGCCAAGTCCAACGGCATCATCGGCTTCAACGCCACGATGCGCTACGTGACCAACAGCAAGGGCGAACTCGTGGTGATCGCCCGCTCCGGCGAGATCGTCATCCACGACGAGCACGGCCGCGAGCGCGAGCGCCACAAGGTGCCCTACGGCGCCACGCTGACGGTCAAGGCCGACCAGCAGATCAAGGCCGGCACCATCCTGGCCAATTGGGATCCGCTGACGCGTCCGATCATCACGGAATTCGCCGGCAAGACCCAGTTCGAGAACGTCGAAGAGGGCCTGACCGTGGCCAAGCAGGTGGACGAAGTCACCGGCCTGTCCACCCTGGTCGTGATCGATCCCAAGCGCCGCGGCTCGGCCAAGGTCGTGCGTCCGCAGGTCAAGCTCATCGACGCCTCCGGCAACGAGGTCAAGATCCCCGGCACCGACCACTCGGTGACCATCGGCTTCCAGGTCGGCGCCCTGATCCAGGTGCGCGATGGCCAGGACGTGGGCCCCGGCGAAGTGCTGGCCCGTATCCCGATCGAAGGCCAGAAGACCCGCGACATCACGGGCGGTCTGCCGCGCGTGGCCGAGCTCTTCGAAGCCCGCTCCCCCAAGGACAAGGGCATCCTGGCCGAGGTCACGGGCACCGTGTCCTTCGGCAAGGAGACCAAGGGCAAGGTCCGCCTGCAGATCACCGATCCGGAAGGCAAGGTCTGGGAAGAGCTCGTGCCCAAGGAGAAGAACATCCTGGTGCACGAAGGCCAGGTGGTGAACAAGGGCGAGAGCATCGTCGACGGTCCGGCCGACCCGCAGGACATCCTGCGTCTGCAGG
>JAYNNS010000184.1:0-6038 GCA_038112835.1 Curvibacter sp.
CCTCTATGGTGGACTCGTCCACCACCACCTTTTCCACATTGCTCGTGGTGGGCAGATCGAACATGGTGTCGATCAGGGCCTGCTCCAGGATGGAGCGCAGACCGCGCGCACCCGTCTTGCGCACCAGGGCCTTGCGGGCAATGGCCTTGAGCGCCGCGGGACGGATCTCCAGATCCGCACCTTCCATGCCGAAAAGCTTGCCGTACTGCTTGACCAGCGCGTTCTTGGGCTCGGTCAGGATCTGCACCAGCGCGTCCTCGCTGAGTTCGGCCAGGGTGGCGACCACGGGCATGCGACCCACGAGTTCGGGAATCAGGCCGAACTTGATCAGGTCTTCCGGCTCGACCTCCTTGAACACCTCGGTCAGGCTGCGCTGCTGCTTGCTCTTGACCGCGGCGCCGAAGCCGATGCCGGAGGATTCGGTCCGCCCCTCGATCACCTTCTCCAGGCCGGCAAAGGCACCGCCGCAGATGAAGAGGATGTTGGTGGTGTCGACCTGGATGAAATCCTGGTTGGGGTGCTTGCGCCCGCCCTGCGGCGGCACACTGGCCATGGTGCCTTCGATCAGCTTGAGCAGGGCCTGCTGCACGCCCTCACCCGACACGTCGCGCGTGATCGAGGGGTTGTCGGACTTGCGCGAGATCTTGTCGATCTCGTCGATGTAGACGATGCCGCGCTGGGCCTTGTCCACCTCGTAATTGCAGCTCTGCAGCAGCTTGGCGATGATGTTCTCGACGTCCTCGCCCACGTAGCCGGCCTCGGTCAGCGTGGTGGCATCGGCCATCACGAAGGGCACATTGAGCTGGCGCGCCAGCGTCTGGGCGAGCAGGGTCTTGCCCGAACCGGTCGGGCCGATCAGCAGGATGTTGCTCTTGGCGAGCTCGACCTCGTCCTTGCGGGCCTGCTCCTTGTGCTGCAGGCGCTTGTAGTGGTTGTAGACCGCCACCGCCAGCGTGCGCTTGGCGGCCTCCTGCCCGATCACGTAGTTGTCCAGATTGGCCTTGATCTCGGCCGGCGTGGGCAGGCCACCGCGGCCCTCCCCTGCCTCAGTGGTGGCCGGCAGCTCGTCACGGATGATCTCGTTGCACAGTTCGATGCACTCGTCGCAGACGAAGACCGAGGGGCCGGCGATCAGCTTCTTGACCTCGTGCTGGCTCTTGCCGCAGAAAGAGCAGTAGAGGGTCTTTTCGCTGGTCGTGCCTTTTTTGTCCGCCATGGGGGGAACGCCTTTTCCGGAAATTTCCGAACCTATGATAACCAAGCGGCGCCGGCCCCCGACAGGGCACTGGCGCCAGAAAACAACAAGCCGGCCAGACGACTCAGGGCCGCTTGGCGATCACCTGATCGACCAGACCGTAGTCCTTGGCCTCGTCGGCCGAGAGGTAGTAGTCGCGCTCGGTGTCGCGCTCGATCTTCTCCAGCGGCTGCCCGGTGCGCTCGGCCAGGATCTTGTTGAGCTGCTCGCGGGTTTTCAGGATCTCGCGGGCATGGATCTCGATCTCGGTGGCCTGGCCCTGGGTGCCCCCCAGCGGCTGGTGGATCATGACCTTGGAATTGGGCAGCGAGAAGCGCTTGCCCTTGGCACCCGCGGCCAGCAGGAAGGCGCCCATGCTGGCGGCCATGCCCACGCACAGCGTGGACACGTCGGGCTTGATGAAGTTCATGGTGTCGTAGATCGCCATGCCGGCACTGACCGAGCCGCCGGGCGAGTTGATGTAGAAGGAAATGTCCTTGTCCGGATTCTCGCTCTCCAGGAAGAGCAGCTGGGCCACCACGAGGTTGGCCGTCTGGTCATTGACCGGCCCCACCAGGAAGACCACGCGCTCCTTGAGCAGGCGCGAATAGATGTCGTAGGAACGCTCGCCGCGGCCCGACTGCTCGATCACCAACGGGATCATGCCGAGGGCCTGGGTGTCCAGGGCGCCGATGTAGGCGGTGTTGCGCAGGTTCATGTTCTCTCCAATTTGCTGGACCTTACTGTACCGAAAAAGCAAATGGGGCTTGCCGACCGGACTGCAAGTCCGCCACAAGCCCCACCGGCCGCGAGGTGACAGCGCTGATCAGGCCTGACCCATGAGCTCGTCGAAGGAAATCGCCTTCTCCGAGACCTTGGCCTTGGACAGCACGAAATCGGTCACGTTGCTCTCGATGACCACCGCCTCGACCTCGGCCATGCGGCGGTTGTCGCCGAAGTACCAGCGCTTGACGTCCTCCGGACGCTCGTAGCTGGCCGCCAGCTCGTCCACATGGGCCTTCATCTGCTCGGGCGTAGCCTGCAGGTTGTGGGCGCGCACCAGTTCGGCCACCACCAGGCCCAGGCGCACGCGGCGCTCGGCCTGGGCCGTGAACAGCTCGCCCGGAATCGGTGCCTTGTCGGCGTCCTTGATGCCGCGCTGCTTCAGGTCGGCGCGGGCCCCCTCGACCATGCGGTCGATCTCGGCCTGCACGATGGACTTGGGCAGGTCCAGCTCGGCCTTGGCCACCAGGGCGTCCATCACGACCTGCTTGTTGCGGGCCACCAGGCGGGCCTTGACCTCGCGCTCCAGGTTCTTCTGGATGTCGGCCTGCAGGGCGGCCACGGTGCCTTCGGCCACACCCAGGGATTTGGCCAGGGCGTCGTTGACTTCGGGCAGGTGGGCGGCCTCGATCTTCTTGACGGTGACCAGGAAGTCGGCCGTCTTGCCGGCCACGTCCTGGCCGTGGTAGTCAGCCGGGAAGGCCAGCGGGAAGGTCTTGCTCTCGCCCGACTTCATGCCGCGCACGGCGTCCTCAAACTCCTTGAGCATCTGGCCTTCGCCGACCAGGAACTGGAAATCGTCGGCCTTGCCGCCGGCGAAGGGCTCGCCGTCGATCTTGCCTTCGAAGTCCACGGTGACACGGTCACCATCCTGGGCCGCAGCGTCCAGGGCCCGCTGGGCAAAGGTGCGGCGCTGCTTGCGCAGGATGTCCAGGGTCTTCTGGATGGCGGACTCGCTGACCTCGGCCGTCACCTTCTCGATCTCGGCCGTGGCCAGGTCGGCGATCTTGACCTCGGGATAGACCTCGAACACGGCGTCGAACACCACCTGGCCTTCGGGCGCACCGTCCTTCTCGGTGATCTTGGGCTGGCCGGCCACGCGCAGCTGGGCCTCGTTGGCGGCCTGCGCAAAGGCTTCGCCCACCTTGTCATTCAGCACCTCGTAGTGCACAGAGTAGCCGTAGCGCTGGGCCACGACGTTCATCGGCACCTTGCCCGGACGGAAACCGTCCATCTTGACGGTGCGCGCCAGCTTCTTGAGGCGGGTGTCCACCTCGGTCTGGATGGCCGCCAGCGGCAGGCTCAGGGTGATCTTGCGCTCGAGCTTCTCGAGGGTTTCAACGGTAACGGCCATGATTGCTCACTCCAATAGATTCGAAAACGGGATGGCCCGCAGCCTTGCGCCGGCTGGCCTCTGGTGCGCGGGGGGGGACTCGAACCCCCACACCATTGCTGGCGTCAGGACCTAAAACCAAAATACCGAAAATTCCAGTCAACGCAAGCTGTTGATTTAATTGGATTTTCCGGAAAATTGATGTGAATTTCCGACTTTTCCCACACTATTCCCCACACTGACCTACGGTCACCCACGCAATTCGGCCCCAAACGCAACAAGCAAACCAAGGAAGCAGAACAGCATGCAGGTGGAGACCCAGCATGAGCGAGGGAAAGCTACCCACGCGCGAAAAGCTTTCGATTCTACCCTTTTGTGTTGCCGTCTTACCCCTCACCCAGTAGCCATCAACCCTGACTCCCCCCAAAAAAAAGTAAAGCCACCTGACCTACGCTGTATACCGAATCGAACGTCTGCAAACGATTTTTGCCGCATCCGACATGGATGCAAAAACACAGTCGGAAGCAATTTCTGCGATCTGATCACCCTACACCGAACGAACGGCAGCGCTTCACAGCTCGACCAGAAGCTGCCCGCGCTTGACAAACTGGCATTTTTTCACAACTCGATTTGAAATTTGGGTTCACCCCCCCCCGCCGATATTTTGGGAATCTGACATTGGAGGTGCCGTGCATAATGAGACGAAAAACCAAGACAACTGCAGGGGGCATTTGAGATGGCCTAGCTGAGATAAGTCACCGGGGGCTGGTTGATGCAGGCCGCTCACCAGAAGCGTACGGACAAAGCAATGAACTTCATCACAAATCTCAAAATCGGCACCCGTCTCGGCCTGGGCTTCGGGCTGATGCTGTTGCTGCTGGTCGTCGTGGCCGGCTTGGGCCTCAATCGCATGGCCACCCTGAACCAGGCGGTAGAAGAAATCACCCAGGTCAACAACCCGGAGACCAAGCTGGCGGTGACCATGCGCCTGGCGGTCAACCAGGTGTCGATGGGCGTGCGCGACATGATCATCCTGACCGACATGGCCGAGATGAAGAAGGTCGAGGAGCACATCAAAGCCGACCGTAACGCATACAACACCGCCGAAGAGAAGCTGGGCAAGATGTTCGACACCCTGGCCGGCACCACGGCCAAGGAAAAAGAGCTGTTCGCCAAGGTCAAGGAATGGCGCGACAAGACGCGCCCGCTGAACAACAAGGTGATCGAGTTGGGGCTGGCCAACAAGGCCGAGGAAGCCACCAGGATTTTCACCAGCGAAGTGCTGGCCGCGCAAAACCAGTGGCTGGCCGCGCTTGCCGAGCTGGCCGATTTTGAAGAGAAGCTCAACGATGAAGCCGGCGAAGCCGCCGCACAGGTCTACAAGGACGCGCGCCTGATGCTGATCGCCCTGGGCGTCACCGCGTTGGTGCTGGGCGTGCTGGCGGCGGTGCTGATCACCCGCTCCATCACCGCCCCGATCAACCAGGCCGTGACGGTAGTCCAGACCGTGGCCGCCGGCGACCTGACCTCGCGCATCCACGCTGACAGCAAGGATGAAACGGGCCAACTGCTCGCCGCCATGCAAGGCATGCAGGAAAGTCTGGCCAAGGTGGTCTCCACCGTGCGCCAGGGCAGCGAAAGCGTGGCCACCGCCAGTGCGCAGATCGCCTCGGGCAACACCGACCTGTCCGCCCGCACCGAAAGCCAGGCCAGCGCGCTGGAAGAAACCGCCGCATCTATGGAGGAACTGAGCTCCACTGTCAAGCAAAACGCCGACAACGCCAAACAAGCCAACCAACTCGCGCAGGGCGCTTCCAGCGTGGCCATCAAAGGTGGCGAAGTCGTCACCCAAGTCGTGGGCACGATGAAGGAGATCAACGACTCTTCCAAGAAGATTGCCGACATCATCAGCGTGATCGATGGCATCGCCTTCCAGACCAATATCCTGGCACTCAACGCTGCCGTCGAGGCCGCTCGTGCAGGCGAGCAAGGCCGCGGCTTTGCCGTGGTGGCGGGCGAGGTGCGCTCCTTGGCCGGCCGCTCGGCGGAAGCGGCCAAGGAAATCAAGACGCTGATCACCGCCAGCGTGGAGCGGGTGGAGCAAGGCACGGCCTTGGTCGATCAGGCCGGCACCACCATGGAGGAGATCGTTGGCAGCATCAGGCGCGTCACCGACATCATGGGCGAGATCAGCGCGGCCAGCAGCGAGCAAAGCGCTGGCGTGGCGCAAGTGGGCGAAGCGGTGAGCCAGATGGATCAGGCGACACAGCAAAACGCCGCCTTGGTGGAAGAGATGGCTGCCGCTGCATCCAGCCTCAGCACGCAGGCACAAGACCTCGTGCAAGCGGTCAGCGTCTTCAAACTCGATCAAAGCATGACTGGCGGTGCGCCTGTGCGCCATGTCAGCATCGCGCCGACGGCCATGGGCAAGCCGCAATCTTCGTCATCCAAGCTGGTGGCCAAGTCGGCTCCGGACAGGCCCGCGTTGACAACCTCGGCGGTCAAGTCAACTTCTGCCGCAGACCAGAAGGACTGGGAGACCTTCTGAGTTCATGCCTCACCGCAGTCCGGGGCGAGGGCGTGACCTTTGCCCCGGAAAGCGGGCAGGAGTCATGGGTGGATGATTTCTCCAATTGAACGAAGACGACGAAGCAGATGCGTCCGCTGTCCACATCGGCTCCGCACGCC
>JAYNNS010000185.1:0-2580 GCA_038112835.1 Curvibacter sp.
AAGGCCGACATGGCCAAGCAGTACGGCGAGGAGCAGGTGCTGGTCTGGCGCCGCAGCTACGACACCCCGCCGCCCGCGCTGGAGCCCAGCGATCCGCGCAGCGAGCGCGGCGACCGCCGCTACGCCAGCCTGGAGCCGGCACAGATTCCCCTGACCGAATGCCTGAAAGACACGGTCGCGCGCGTGCTGCCCTTCTGGAACGAGACCCTGGCCCCCGCCATCCGTGCCGGCCAGCGCGTCGTGGTCGCTGCCCACGGCAACTCCATCCGCGCCCTGGTCAAGTACCTGGACGGGATCTCGGACCAGGACATCGTGGGTCTGAACATCCCCAACGGCATCCCCCTGGTCTACGAACTCGATGCCGAGCTCAAGCCCATCCGCCACTACTACCTGGGCGATGCCGAAGCCGCCGCCCGCGCCGCAGCCGCGGTGGCCACCCAGGGCCGAAAGGCCTGAGCCGCCGGCTTGCATCCGGGCCGACCCGCCCCCATGTGGGGCCGGTCGGCGCTCCGGCGCACAAATTGTCACCCGCGGCCGGAACCCTGGCGGCGAAGACGCTTCCAACCGTGTATATTGAAGCGACGAGGGACTATTCATGGGTCAGAAACTGAAAATCGCGGGCTGGATTTCGCTGGGCGTGGTCGCCGGCGCGCTCACCACCGTGTCGCTGCAGACCGTCGCACGCAACAGCGTGGCGCCGCTGCCGCTGGAAGAGTTGCAGCAGCTCGCCGCCGTCTTCGGCATGATCAAGACCGACTACGTCGAACCGGTGGACGAGAAGAAGCTCATCACCGACGCCATCTCGGGCATGGTCTCCAGCCTGGACCCGCACTCGCAGTACTTCGACAAGAAGTCCTACAAGGAATTCCGCGAAGGCACGGCCGGCCGCTTCGTCGGCGTGGGCATCGAGATCACGCAGGAGGACGGCCTGGTCAAGATCGTCTCGCCGATCGAGGGCTCGCCCGCCCACCGCGCCGGCCTCAAGACCAATGACCTGATCACCCGCATCGACGACACCGCCGTCAAGGGCCTGACGCTCAACGAGGCCGTCAAGCGCATGCGCGGCGAGCCCAACACCAATGTCATCATGACCATATTCCGCAACGACGAGAACCGTTCCTTCCCGGTCACGATCGTGCGCGAGGAGATCAAGACCCAGTCGGTCAAGGGCAAGGTGGTCGAGCCCGGCTACGCCTGGATTCGCCTGAGCCAGTTCCAGGAGCGCACGGTCGAGGACTTCGTGCGCAAGATCGAGGAGATCTACAAGCAGGAGCCCCAGCTCAAGGGCCTGGTGCTGGACCTGCGCAACGACCCGGGCGGCCTGCTCGACGCCGCGGTGGCCGTCTCCGCCGCCTTCCTGCCCGAGAACGTCACCGTGGTATCCACCAACGGCCAGCTTGCCGAGAGCAAGTACACCTTCAAGGCGGCGCCCGAGTACTACCAGCGCCGTGGCAGCGGCGACCCCATCAAGCGCCTGCCGGCCGCCCTCAAGAAGGTACCGCTGGTGGTGCTGGTCAACGAAGGCTCGGCCTCGGCCAGCGAGATCGTGGCCGGCGCCCTGCAGGACCACAAGCGCGCCACCATCATGGGCAGCCAGACCTTCGGCAAGGGATCGGTGCAGACCGTGCGCCCCCTGGGTCCCGACACCGGTCTCAAGATCACCACGGCGCGCTACTACACGCCGGCGGGCCGCTCCATCCAGGCCAAGGGCATCCTGCCCGACGTGATGGTCGACGAGACGGCCGAAGGCAATGTCTTCTCCGTGCTGCGCACCCGCGAAGCCGACCTCGACAAGCACCTGAGCAACGGCCAGACGCCGGAGCAGAAGGACGAGGCGCGCGAGAAGGCCCGCGACGCCGCGCTCAAGAAGCTGGAGGAGGACGCCAAGAAGCCGGCGACCGAGCGCCGTCTGCCCGAGTTCGGCAGCGACAAGGACTTCCAGCTCCAGCAAGCCCTGAACCAGCTCAAGGGCCTGCCGGTCCTGGTCAGCAAGACGCAGACCGAGCGCAAGGAAGAGCAGAAGGAAAATTGATCACCCCCAGGCTGCACGGCACGGCGTGTCGCGCAGCCGCCCCCGGCCAGGGGGCGGCATCAGCGGGCCCGGCCCAGCCGGTTCCGCGATGCCCCGCGCGGGGGCCTCTTTCGCGACACAGGGCTTGGCTTGAGCAACATGACGGATGATCAGCTGCTGCGCTACTCGCGGCACATCCTGCTGGAAGAAATCGGGGTCGAGGGCCAGCAGCGCATCCTCGACGGCCACGCGCTGGTCATCGGCGCCGGCGGCCTGGGCTCACCCGTGGCGCTCTACCTGGGTTCGGCCGGTGTGGGCCGGATCACCGTGGTCGACCACGACAGCGTGGACCTGACCAACCTGCAACGGCAGGTGGCCCACAACATGGCCCGCGTGGGCAGCCCCAAGGTCGAGTCCATCCGCCAGGCCGTGACCGCGCTCAACCCCGAGGTACAGGTTCATGCGCTGCAACAGCGCGCCGACGCCGACCTGCTGGCCCGCCTCGTCGCCGAGGCCGACGTGGTGCTGGACTGCAGCGACAACTACGCCACCCGCCAGGCCATCAACGC
>JAYNNS010000185.1:2590-6016 GCA_038112835.1 Curvibacter sp.
GGCAAGGCCGCCGCCCTGGCCACCCAGCTCAACGCCCTGAACCCGGACGTCAAGGTGGAGCCCCACGCCGCCATGGCCGGCGACGACTGGCTGGACCGGCATCTTCCCGAGGTGGATCTGGTGCTGGACTGCTGCGACAACTTCGCCACCCGCCAGGCCATCAACGCCGCCTGCGTGCAGCAAGGCAAGCCCCTGGTTTCGGGCGCCGCCATCCGCTTCGACGGCCAGCTGGCCGTCTACGATCCGCGCGACCCGGCCTCGCCCTGCTATGCCTGCGTCTTCGATCCGCGCGAAGCGTTCGAGGAAACCCGTTGCGCCACCATGGGCGTGTTCGCCCCCCTGGTCGGCATCATCGGCACCCTGCAGGCCGCCGAAGCACTCAAGCTGCTCAGCGGCGCCGGCACGCCGCTGACCGGTCGCCTGCTCATGCTGGACGGTCGGCACCTGGCCTTCAGCGAGGTGCGGCTGCCACGCCATCCGGCATGCCCCGTCTGCGGCCAGCCGCACTGAACACGCTGGCCACCGCGGCAGGCCGTGGAGAAAAACCGGTTTGAGGAACCGGCAGGCCGCATGCCGTGCCGGGCTCGCCGGGCCTCCTGTTAGACTTTGCCAACTGATCCTGGACACCGTTCGTGACCATCCCCGCCCCTCCGTTGCCGGCCCTGCACGACCTGCGTCTGGATGATGCGCGCGCGCTGCTTGAGCACGGCGGCACGGAATTGCCGACGCTGGAGCAGGGCGCCGTCGCCTACCTGCAGCGCATCATCGACGGCCTCTGCGAGCTGTCCCTGCGCGACCCGCTCACGGGCCTGGCCAACCGACGCCACTTCCGCGCCGTGCTCACACGCGAGATCGAGATCGTGGCCCGCTCGGGCAACTCGGCCCTGCTGCTGATGCTGGACATCGACCACTTCAAGAAGATCAACGACACCCACGGCCACGTGGCCGGCGACAAGGTGCTGCAGGCCGTCGCACGCTGCGTCAATGGCTGCGTGCGGCCACAGGACACGGTGGCGCGCTACGGCGGCGAGGAGTTCGCCATCGTCATGCCCGACTGCCAGGCAGCCTATGGCGAGACCGTGGCCGAGCGGATCCGCCAGTCCGTGGCGGCCCTGGTCATCCAGGCCAGCCCCGTGCTCGACCTGCAGGTCACGGCCAGCGTCGGCGGCGCCTTCGCCCCGGTCTGGGTGCGCTCCACCGCCGATCTCTGGATCGAGCGCGCCGACACCCAGCTCTACCTGGCCAAGGCCCGGGGGCGCAACCAGGTCTGCATCGACCACCAGCAGGTCATCTCCGTCAGCGCCGAAGAGAAAAGCCTGCTGTTCGGCAGCCGGGTGGCCAGCGAGAGTGGCTGGGGTGAGCTGGGCGAGAAACACACACCGAGGTTCAGCTGATGCGTGAGGAAGCGAACAAGGAACAAGCGTCGCCGTCGAGCGTACCGCTCAAGCCGCTGGGCAAGGTGCTGGCCATCACCAGCGGCAAGGGTGGCGTAGGCAAGACCTTCGTCTCCGCCAACCTGGCCGCCGCGCTGGCGCGCCGCGGCCTGCGCGTGCTCGTGCTCGATGCCGATCTGGGCCTGGCCAACCTGGACGTGGTGCTCAACCTCTACCCCAAGACCACGCTGCATGACGTGTTCACGGGCAAGGCCAAGCTGGAAGAAGCGATCATCAAGGCTCCGGGCGGCTTCTCGGTGCTGCTCGCCGGCTCGGGCATGGTCGAGTACTCGCGCCTCACCCCCGAGGTGCGCGACGAATTCCTGCGCGTGATGGAAAGCCTGGTGCCGCGCTTCGACGTGGTGCTGCTCGACACCGGCGCCGGCATCTCCGACGTGGTGCTGTTCGCGGTCTCGCTGGCTTCCGAGGTGCTGCTCGTGGTCACGCCCGAACCCACCTCGCTGACCGATGCCTATGCCACCATCAAGGTGCTCGTGGGCCAGCAGAAGCGCCAGCATATCCGCATGATCGTCAACCAGGCTGCCCGCCCCGGCGACGGCCGCGCCATCACCGTGCAGCTGCAGCAGGTGGTGGACCGCTTCGTGCCGGGCGAGCCGGGCAAGCCGGTCAAGCTGGTCCATGTGGGCGACATCCCCGTCGACCCCTCGGTGCGCCAGGCCGTCATGCGGCGCCAGTTGCTCATGCAGGTCACGCCGGGCTGCCCCGCCGGCCTGGCTCTGGTGCAGCTGGCCGGCAAGATCGAAGACACGGTCATTCCCAAAAACAGCTGAGGCTTCTCAGGCACATCAAAACTCGCAAAGAAATCGTAGCGAGCGGCCCGAGCGCAAGGCGGACGGAGCACAGCCACCGGAACGTACTAGAAGTACGTGAGGATGGCGCGCACCGCCCAACGCGGCGATCGGGTCGCGCAGTAGATTTATTTGTGAGTTTTAGCTGCGGCCGATGATGGAGGCCGTGGCCATCAGCTCTTCGAGCAGCGCCAGCGAGACCTTGCCCGACACCGCATAGGGATCGAGCTCGGGCTTCTCGGAGTACTTGAGCACGATGGACGTATTGATGCGCGCCAGGTTGACCTGCCCCATGGTCCAGCCGCCAAAGCGGCGCTCGGCGATCTCCTCGTAGTGCAGCAGCACCACGTCCTTGTGGCGCGCGTCGCGCTGGATGTGGCCGTAGAGTTCGCTGACCGCGTTGCGCCCGCCCTCGATGGCCTGCAGGAAGATGCCGCCGCCGTAGCAGAGGATGCCGGTGATGCCGCAGGTCGGGTTGTACTGACGCGACTGCGTCAGGATGTTCTCGATGGCCGCCGGGCTCGATTCGACGGCGCGGCTGGCATAAAGAAGACGGACCAGCATGTTCAGTTCCTCTGGGGGATCAGCGACAGGAATTCGCGGCGCAGCGTCGGATCCTTGAGAAACACGCCGCGCATGACCGAATTGATCATCTTGCTGTCCATGTCCTTCACGCCGCGCCAGGCCATGCAGTAGTGGCTGGCCTCCATCACGATGGCCAGGCCGTCGGGCTGGGTCTTTTCCTGGATCAGGTCGGCGAGCTGGACCACGGCCTCTTCCTGGATCTGGGGCCGGCCCATGATCCACTCGGCCAGGCGTGCATACTTGGACAGGCCGATGACGTTGGTGTGCTCGTTGGGCATGACACCGATCCAGATCTTGCCGATGACCGGGCAGAAGTGGTGCGAGCAGGCACTGCGCACCGTGATCGGGCCCACGATCATGAGCTCGTTGAGGTGTTCGGCGTTGGGAAACTCGGTGATGGTCGGCACCTTGGCGTAGCGCCCCTTGAAAACCTCGTTGACATACATCTTGGCCACGCGGCGCGCGGTGTTGGCCGTGTTGTGGTCGTTCTCGGTGTCGATCACCAGGCTGTCGAGCACGTGCTGCATACCCTGCTCCTGCTCGTCGAGCAGCTGCTCCTGTTCCCCGGGCGGGATGATCTCTGCGTTGTTGTCGTTGGC
>JAYNNS010000186.1:0-6008 GCA_038112835.1 Curvibacter sp.
GGCCGCATCTGGTTGCGCTGATCCAGCATCCAGGAACGCAATTCATCCTCGCTCGACGCCCCGCACCCCGCCAGGAGCAGTACGACACCCAGGGCCCCACAGGTGCGCAAGAAGCTCATTTCCTGCCCCCCGCCGGCTTGCGCTGGGCGGCGATTTCCTCCGCATCCAGATAGCGGAAGGTCTTGGCCGTTGCATCCATGGTCAGAGTGCCGCCATCTTTGGGTACGATGGTCAGGTTGTTCAGCGTCACAATGCGAGAAAGGTGCGCGATATCGGAAGCGAAGGAGCCGACGTCATGGAAACGCCCCGTCACCTTCAGCGTGATTGGCAACTCGGCGTAATAGTCCCGCACCACCACCTGCCCCGGACGGAACAGCTCGAACTGCAGACTGCGCCCCAGGCCCGCCTGGTTGATGTCGGACAGCAGGGCATCCATCTCGGCCTTGCTCGGCAGCTGCTTCTCCAGCTGGGTCACATACTGCAAGACCTGCTCGCGCTGCTTGCGCAAGGCATCCAGGTTGATGGCTTTCGCGAGCTTGGTCCGGTACTCCTCGCGCAGCTGGGTTTCCTTGTTCCGCGCCTGGGTCAGGATCTCGTCTTCACCACTGAGCCAGACGAACCACAGCACGACCACCACGGCCACCGCGATAAAGAGCAAGAGACCGTACCGGGGCAAGGCCGGCCAGACCACAGGGTTGCGCGGATCCAGGTTGCTGAACTGCGAACGCAGGGTCTCCTGCAGTTGTACAAACTTCTGATTCAGGGAGGAAGTGCTGGTCGCCATGAATCACTCTCCCTCAAGGCTTGGCAGGGGCCGCCGGAGCAGGCGCACCGGCCGCAGGCCGCTGGACTTCGCTGGCACGCAGCATGCGCACACGCACCGTGAAATTAGCCACGCGTCGTTGTTCCTTGCCCAGCGCCAGGTTGGCGGCCACGATCTCGATCAGCTCCGGCTTAGAAAACCAGGGCGAGTTGTAGGCCAGATTACGCAGCAGCTCGGAGACCCGCTCCTGGGACTGGGCAGTCCCCTGGAGGGAGATCAACTGGTTGTCCTGCTTCATGCTCGTGATGAACACCCCTTCCGGGAACTGCCGTGTCAGCTCGCTGAGCAGATGCACGGGCATGTTGCGGTCGGCCTGCAGGTTTTCCACCGCCTGCTGGCGGGCCCGCAGTGCCGCGATTTCGGCCTCCAGGACGGCGATGTCCTTGATCTGGGCATCCAGCCTGCGGATTTCCTGGGTCAGCATGTCATTGAGCCCCTCCTGGGAGGAAATCTGCCCTTGCAGCCACAGGAAGATGATGCCCGCGACCAAGCCGCCGGCCAGCGCCGAGGCGCCAAGCGAGGCATTGAAGATGTCCTGGCGCTTCTTGCGGGCCGCCTCGCGGTGAGGCAGCAGGTTGATCAGTATCACTGCAGAAACCTCCGCATGGCCAGGCCACATGAGGTCAGATACGATGGGGCTTCGCGCGTCATCTTCTTGAGACGCACCCCATCCCCGATGTCCATGCCATCAAAGGGATTGACCAGACTGCAGGGGAAACTGAGCTGCTGGGTCACGGCATCCGTCAGGCCCTGCAAGGCGGCGGCCCCCCCGGCCAGCATGATGTAGTCCACCTTGTGGTGGGGCGTGCTGGTGAAAAAGAACTGCAAGGCACGACCGATTTCCTGCACCATACTCTCGATGAAGGGTCGCAAGACCGTGCTCTCGTAGTCGTCCGGCAGTTCGCCGCTGCGCTTCTTGGCCTCGGCCTCTTCCAGCGAGAAACCATACTGGCGCACGATCAGCTGAGTCAGCTGGGCCCCGCCAAAAGCCTGGTCCCGCTCGTAGAGCACCTCATCGTCGCGGATCACCTGCATGCTGGTCGTCAAGGCGCCGACCTCGAACAGCGCCACGATGGCCCCCACCCCCTGCTCGGGCAGATTGGCGATCAGTCGCTTGGCCGCCAGGCGCGAAGCATAGGACTCCACATCCACGATCACCGGCTTGAGACCGGCCGACTCGGCCAGCCCCTGGATATCCTGCACCTTCTCGCGCCGCGAGGCGGCAATCAGCACATCAATGTCGCCTGCGGACGTGGCGCTCGGGCCGATGACGCAGAAGTCCAGGCTCACTTCCTCAAGCGGAAAGGGAATGTATTGGTTGGCCTCGGCCTCGACCTGCATCTCCAGCTCGGTCTCGCTCAGGCCGCCGGGCAGCACGATCTTCTTGGTGATCACAGCCGAGGGCGGCAGGGCCATGGCCACATTCTTGGTCCGGGTTCCGCTCTTCTTGACCAGTCGGCGCACCGCCTCGGCCACCTCGTCGAACTTCTCGATATTGCCGTCCGTGACCCAGCCGCGCTCCAGCGGCTCGATCGCACAGCGATCCAGCACGTACTGCCCCGCCTTGTTTTTGCTCAGCTCCACGAGCTTGACACTGGACGAGCTGACATCCAAACCCAGCATGGGCTCGGCCTGGCGGCTGAACAAGGATCCTAAGAAGCCCAAGAGCGTCCCCTGATGGAAGAAAACCGGCCCCAGGCCGGCAAACCTATGATTTCACTTGAATGCTAGCAGTTAGGTCCTTGTCCAGCAAAGGATTTTTCCCGTCTTTTCACTTTGTGACGTTGTCAAAAGCAGACGCTTTGTGTGCGATTGCAACAAAGCTGAACGCCATCCTGAATGTCAGGTCTCATGCGCGGTGGATGTCCATCGAGCCCCGGTGGCGCTGAATTTTTATAATGCTGACGCGTGCTTGCAAGGTTTTTATGCCCCCTGACTCCCCCTCCGGTTCCGAACTCCCCACGCCCCCTGCCGCCATGAAGGCCTCGCGCTGGGCCCGGCTGCATCCGGCCACACGCTGGGCCCTGCTGGGCGCAGCGGCCGCGGCGGCCGGTCTTTTCTCGCTGCTGATGGCCGTCGGCATCGCCATGGCCCTGGCCTATCCCAACCTGCCGGATATCTCCGACCTCTCGGAATACCGTCCCAAGCTGCCGTTGCGCGTGTTTTCAGCCGAAGGCGACCTGATCGGCGAGTTCGGCGAGGAACGCCGCAACTTCACCCCCATCCAGGACATTCCCCGGGTCCTAACCGATGCCGTGCTGGCCATCGAGGACGCGCGCTTCTATCAGCATGGTGGCGTGGACTACGTCGGGGTGGTACGCGCCGGCCTGGCCAACGTGGGCCGGGCCAAGAGCCAGGGCGCCTCCACCATCACCATGCAGGTGGCACGCAACGTCTACCTGTCGTCCGAGAAGACCTTCACACGCAAGATCTACGAGATTCTGCTGACCTTCAAGCTGGAACACCTCCTGACCAAGGACCAGATCCTCGAGATCTACATGAACCAGATCTATCTGGGCAACCGGGCCTATGGTTTTGCCGCCGCGTCCGAGACCTACTTCGGCAAGCCGGTCAAGGACATCAGCATCGCCGAAGCCGCCATGCTGGCCGGCCTGCCCAAGGCCCCGTCGGCCTACAACCCGATCAGCAACCCCAAGCGCGCCCGCAGCCGCCAGCTCTACATCATCGACCGCATGCTGGATAACGGCTTCATCACCGCGGAGGAAGCCGAGAGCGCCAAGAAGCAGGAGCTGCGGATCAAGCCCGGAGGCAACGCGGCCGTGGCGGGCAGTTCTTCACGGACCCACGCCGAGTTCGTCGCCGAGATGGTGCGCCAGCTCATCTTTGCCCAGTACGGCGAGGAAACCTACACCCGCGGGCTCAACGTCACCACCACCATCCGCTCGAACGACCAGGAAGTGGCCTACCAGGCCCTGCGCCAGGGCATCCTGGACTACGAGCGCCGCCAAGCCTACCGCGGCCCCGAGAAATTCATCAACCTGCCGGAGAAGGCCGAGGAACTGGACGACGCCATCGACGACACGCTGGACGCACACCCCGATCAGGGCGACCTGTTGAGCGCCCTCGTGCTCGAAGCCAGTGCACGCAAGGTCGTCGCGGTACGGCGCGGTGGCGAGACCGTGGAGATCACGGGCGAGGGTTTGCGTTACGCCCAGGCTGCCCTGCAGCCACGCGCCGCCCCCAAGCTCAAGATCCGTCGCGGCGCCCTCATCCGCGTGATGAAGAGCGGCAAGAACAACTGGGAAATCCTGCAGCTGCCTGAAGTCGAAGGCGCCTTCGTGGCGCTCGACCCGCGCACCGGTGCTGTCCGGGCCCTGGTCGGAGGTTTCGACTTCGAGAAGAACAAGTTCAACCATGTCACCCAGGCCTGGCGCCAGCCCGGCTCCAGCTTCAAGCCTTTCATCTATTCCGCGGCACTGGAAAAGGGCTTCACGCCCGCGACGGTGGTGAATGACGCCCCGCTGTTCTTCGAGCCCGAACTCACCGGCGGCCAGCCCTGGGAACCCAAGAACTACGATGGCGCCTTCGAGGGCCCCATGCCCCTGCGCCGTGGCATGGCCAAGTCCAAGAACATGATCTCCATCCGCGTGCTCGATGCCATCGGCGCGCGCTACGCGCAGGAATGGGTCAGCCAGTTCGGCTTCGAGGCCGAAAAGCATCCGCCCTACCTCACCATGGCCCTGGGCGCCGGCTCGGTCACCCCCATGCAGATGGCCACGGCCTATTCGGCATTCGCCAACGGTGGCTATCGCCTCAACCCCTGGCTGATCAGCCGCATCACCGAGCAGAAGGGCAAGGTCCTGGCCCAGGCCAAGCCGGTCGTCCCCGACGAATCGATGCGGGCCATCGATGCCCGCAACGCCTTCGTCATCTCCACGCTGCTGCAGGAGGTGATGCGCGCCGGCACCGGTTCGCGCGCCTACGCCACGCTCAAGCGCCCGGACATCTACGGCAAGACCGGCACCACCAACGACTCCATGGACGCCTGGTTTGCCGGCTACCACCCGACGGTCGCCGCCGTGACCTGGATCGGCTATGACACCCCGCGCAAGCTCGGTGACCGCGAAACCGGCGGCGGCCTCAGCCTGCCCGTGTGGATCAGCTTCATGCAGCATGCCCTGCGCGACGTCCCCGTGCTCGAACTCGCACCGCCCGAGGGGGTGGTGCAGGCTGGCATCGACTGGATGTACGCCGAGCACGCCAAGGATGGCGGGGTCCTCTCGCTGGGTCTGGACGACATGCCCGCGGTGATGCCGCCGCCCGGTGGCATCCTGCCGCCACCGGCTCCCGTGGCGCCGCCGCCCGCCCCGGCTGCGCCCGCGGCCAGCGAGGAGCGCCTGCGCATCCTCGATCTGTTCAGGAACTGATCAGGGCCGGAATTCCAGCCGGGCTCCGGCCTGCTCGCTCGCATAGCGCGACAGGCCGGCAAAGAACTCGCCCTGACCCTTGGTGTCCATCCAGCGCTGGCCGTCGAACTTGTAGTGGTAGCCGCCCGAACGCGCGGCCAGCCAGATTTCGTGCAAGGGTTTCTGCAGGTTCACCACGATCTGGCTGCGATCCCGGAACACCAGGGTCACCATGCCGCCGACGCGCTGGTTGTCGATGTCCGCATCGCTTTCCTCGTTGATGCGGTCGCAGCAGGCTTCGATGGCGCGCAGCACGCTCTCCGCGCGGTCCATGAACTCGGTGTCGGTCATTACAATTCCGTGATGTTGCAAACCAGCCGGATTCTAGTCAGAGCTCTCAACCATGGCGCTTGCGCAGGCATTGTCCTGATCGTGCTGCTGGGCCTGACAGCTTGCGGCCAGACCGGCACGCTCTACCTGCCCACCGAACCGGCCGCCGCCAACCGGGCCACCCTGCCCGAATCCCTCTGGCCGGCCATGCCCAGGAAGAAGGAAGGCACAGCCCAGGATGCGCCGACGCCTGCCGCCCCTCCTGCCCCCCCATCCGATCACACCAAGCCATGAGCACCGTCCAGAACCTGCCGGGTCGCCCGCACATCGCCTATCGCGGCGACACGCTGTACATCGAGAACGTGCCCCTGGCCGATCTGGCCCGCGAACACGGCACGCCCCTGTTCGTCTACTCCCAGGCGGCCATGCTGGCCGCCCTGGCCGCCTACCAGCGCGGCTTCGCCGGCCGCCAGGCGCAGATCTGCTAT
>JAYNNS010000187.1:0-6003 GCA_038112835.1 Curvibacter sp.
CACCCCCTGGGTGCGCACGTACTGCACGCCCTTGCCGTAGGCGGCGATGAACTTCCTGGCCGCGTCCGGGTTCTTCTTGATGAAGGCCGAGGACAGCGAGGCCGAACCGCCGAACCACGGAGCCATGGGATCGCCCAGCACGTACTTGGCAATCACGCCGGCCTCCAGCATGCGCGTGGTGCCGTTGAGGCGACCGATGGTGCCCGTGGGCTCCAGGGTGTAGCAGGCTTCCACCTGGCCGGCGGCCAGCGCGGCCACGTGCTGGCCGATGGGCAACTCGACCACGGTCACGCCGGTGGCGCCGCCGCGCTCGAACACGGTCTTGGCCAGGGTCACGTTCTGGATGCCCGGGCCCGAAGCGACACGCTTGCCCTTGAGGTCGGCGATGGTCTTGGCCGGGCTGTCCTTGGGCACCAGCACCTGGTCGAGCACGTTCTTGGCATTGCTCGGGTTGGAGCAGAATATCTTGAAGGTGCCGGGTTGGGCAATCTCGCCGATGGCGATGTTGGCCGAGCCCGTACCGTTGGCCGTGCCGTCGGCGCGGTCGGACAGCACGGCTTCCATCACCTGCTGGGCGCCGGCGAAGCGCAAGGGCTCCACGTCCAGACCGGCTTCCTTGAAATAGCCCTTTTCAATGGCTGCATAGAAAGGCAGGCCCGCCGCGATGGGCCAGTAGCCGATGCGGATCTTGGGGCCGCTTTGCGCGCGCACCACGGGCGCACCCAGGGTGCCGATCATCAGGGCGGCGCCGCCGGCCTGCACGAGTTTGCGGCGCGACAGGGCGGCGGAGTTCAGGGTGGAGAGGCTGGCTTGCTTCATGGAAGGCTCCTGCAGAGTGGTTGACGAAAGATATGCATGGTTCATGCCTGCTGGCTGCGCTGCGCATCGAGATAGGCGCGCCAGCCGCCGTAGGCCGTGATGTCCTGCGCACCGGCCAGGGCCAGTGCTTCGCAGAGAAAGCCCTGCACGCTGCTGCCGTCTTCCAGCATCAGCGTGCCGATGGACAGCGGCGCGGGCACGGCCGCGACGAACGAGCCGTAGTGTTCGAGCGGCATCTCCCAGATCTCGACCACGATGCGCGCGCCCTGCCCCTCGGCCACGCGCTGCAGCCCGGGCTTGGGCGGCACGGTGCCGGGCAAGGCGTAAAGCCGGTAGTGCGGCGCCGTGGTGGTGCGTGCCAGCAGCTGCGCCCCCCGTTCGGTCAGTTGCGGGTTGAGCGGCATGCCCGTGAGGTGCGCACCGACCACGGCCACACGCACCGTGGCGGCAGGCGCCATGCCGGGGATGGCACGCGGTGCGGGCAGCGGCTCGCCGGTGGCGCCCTGCGTGAGTCCTGTGGCGTGGTGGTAACGCTGGCCCAGTTCGGCCAGCTGCCAGTCGCTGCCGGCCGGGCCGATCAGCGTGATGCCGAAGGGCAGACCGTCCGGCCGGATGCAGCTGGGCACGGACAGGGCCGCGTAGTCCAGCAGGTTGACGAAGTTGGTGTAGGCGCCGAGGTTGCGGTTGAGCACCACCGGGTCGGCCTGCATCTGGGCGATGGTGTAGTGCGTGGGCGCCGTGGGCACGCACAGCACATCCATCTGCTGCCAGAGCGCGGCCGCACGCTGGCCCAGCACACGCAGCTTCAGCTGGGCCGCATAGAGATCGGCCGCGCTGTAGGCCCGGCCCTTGCCGATGATGCTGCGCACGGGCTCCATCACCTCGGCTTCGTGCGCATCAAAGAACTCTCGGATGGCCACGTAACGCTCGGCCACCAGTGCGCTTTCATAGAGCAAGGCCGCGGCCTGGGCAAAGGGTTCGAAGTCGACGATCACCTCCACCCCGCCGAGCGCACGCAGCTGCGCGCGCGCCTGTCCGTAGGCCGCTTCGGCCTGGGCATCGCCAAAGAACTCCAACTTGTCGGGCACGCCGTATCGAAACGCTGTAGGGAGCCGCTGCGTGGCCAGCACGAGCTCGCGTGAAAACGCGTCCTGCGCGTCGTAGCCGCGCGCCGCGTCCAGCACGCGCGCCGCCAGACCCACGGTGCGCGCGAAGATGGAGACGCAATCCACGCTCTGCGCCGCCGGCAGCACGCCGCGCGTGCTGATCAGCCCCCGCGAAGGCTTGAGCCCGACGATGTTGTTCAGGCCCGCGGGCACACGGCCCGAGCCCGCGGTGTCCGTGCCCAGTGCAAAGTCCACCTGCCCCGTGGCCACGACATGGGCCGAGCCCGAGCTGGAGCCACCCGATACATAAGAGGGATCAAAGGCATTGGGCACCGCGCCCCAGGGCGAGCGCGTGCCGTTCAGGCCGCAGGCGAACTGATCGAGGTTGGTCTTGCCCAGCAGCGATGCACCAGCGCTGAGCAGCTTGTGCACCACCGTGGCATGCGCCGCCGGCTTGTAGGCAAAGGCTTCGCAGGCCGCCGTGGTGCGCAGGCCCGCTGCGTCGATGTTGTCCTTGACCGCGAAGCGCAGACCGGCAAGCGGCCCGGCGGCCGCGCCCTGCAGCGCCGGCTCATAGCGCGAGATCCAGGCGCGCGCCCCCTCGGCACTCGACGGCTTGGCGGCAGGACGGGCTGTGGCTGTGAGGTGCACCATGTTGTTGCATGTGATCTTGTATACATGAACACATGCAACATGCGTGCCAAAGGACGGCAATGGTTGTGCCGTTCGTCTTGTACGGAAAAAAGTACAAGAGGGCCGAACAGGCTCTCAAACGAAGGGCTTCGGTGTCACGCGACGTTCCGCCAGGACACGCGGCGCACTGGTGGACCTACTGGAACGCCACTTCCGCAAAGCTGCGCAGCTTGCGGCTGTGCAGCTGGTTGATGCCGCCCTCACGCAGCAGCTCCAGCGCGCGCATGCCGATGCGCAGGTGCTGGTCCACGCGCTCGCGGTAGAAGTGGTTGGCCATGCCCGGCAGCTTGATCTCGCCGTGCAGGGGCTTGTCGCTCACGCACAGCAGGGTGCCGTAGGGCACGCGGAAGCGAAAGCCGTTGGCGGCGATGGTGGCGCTTTCCATGTCCAGCGCCACGGCGCGGCTCTGGCTGAAGCGGCGCTGCGGCGTGTTCTGCGGCAGCAGTTCCCAGTTGCGGTTGTCGGTGGTGGCCACGGTGCCCGTGCGCAGGATGCGCTTGAGCTCCGGCCCGCGCAGCGCGGTCACGTCGGCCACGGCCTGCTCCAGCGCGAGCTGGATCTCGGCCAGAGCCGGGATGGGCACCCACAGCGGCAGCTCCTCGTCCAGCACATGGTCTTCGCGCACATAGGCGTGGGCCAGCACGTAGTCGCCGAGTTGCTGGCCGTTGCGCAGGCCCGCGCAGTGGCCCAGCATGAGCCAGGCGTGCGGGCGCAGCACGGCCACGTGGTCGGTGATGTTCTTGGCGTTGGCCGGGCCGACCCCGATGTTGACCATGGTGATGCCGTTGCCGTCGGGGCGCACCAGGTGGTAGGCCGGCATCTGCGGCAGGCGCGGCGGCGCCTTGCCGTTGGCATCCTCGGGCCGGGCCGGTTCGCCCACACGGCGCGTCACCACATTGCCGGGCTCGACGAAGGCCACGTATTCGCTCCTGGGGTCCTGCATGAGCTCGCGACCCAGGCGGATGAACTCGTCGATGTAGAACTGGTAGTTCGTGAACAGCACGAAGTTCTGGAAGTGTTCGGGCAAGGTCCCCGTGTAGTGGCGGAGGCGGTGCAGCGAATAGTCCATGCGCGGCGCGGTGAACAGCGACAGCGGCCAGGGCTGGCCCGGTGGCGGCTCGTAGGTGCCGTTGGCGATGCCGTCGTCCATGGCCGTGAGGTCCGGCAGGTCGAACCAGTCGCGCATCTGCTGGCGGCGCTCGGCGCTCAGCGCACCCTCGATGTGGTCGCCCTCGGCAAAGGAGAAATGCACGGGGATGGGCTGCTTGCTGGTCGACACCTCGATCTGCCCGCCGTGGTTGAGCAGCAGCAGGCGGAACTGCTCCAGGTAGTAGTTGGCGAACAGGTCGGGGCGTGTGAGCGTGGTCTCGTAGACGCCGGGTCCGGCCACGAAACCGTAGCTCAGCCGCTCCTGCACGCCCGCCGGCTGGCGCAGCACCGTGCCCGTGCGCACGCGCACCAGCGGGTAGAAGGCCCGCACCGGCCCGGCGCTGTCATCCCCGGCCACGAAGCGCTGCATGCCCGCGCGCAGATGGGCGATGCTGCTGTCATAGATGCGCCGCACCTGGGCCAGGGCGGCTGCGGCGTCATCGAAGGGCTGGGGCGGCGTGGGGACAGGCAGGTGATGCATACCGGAACATTGTGCCTTGGCCACCAGACAGCAGCTGCGATGCGCCCACGCCCAGGCCACCGGCTTCGGTGATCAAGACCGGCATCCAGCGCAAGACGCCGGCCGGCGTGGACGAGGCGTGAAGTGCATCGAGCCACACGGCTGCTGCAAGCCCGAAGCCCCGCCGGGTTCAGGCCAGCACCCTGGCGCCCTGCTCCCTGAGCAGCTCGCGCAGCACCGAGCGATGGCAGTGCGCCTCGTCCTCGCAGTAGCAGCCCACGGAGAAATGGCTGTCCCTGGACAGCGCCGCCAGCAGGGCCAGCGCCTGGGCCGCCTCGGGCGTGGCCATCTCCTTGCGGTAGCGCTTGGTGAAGGCCGCCCACTGCGCCGGCGTCTCGGCGGCCTGGCCCAGCTTCATGGTCTCGACGCTGGGCGCGAGCACCGGGTACCAGACGTCGTACCAGTCCTGGCGCGCGAATTCGGCCTTCGGCACACCGCGCGGCGGGCGCCGCACGGTGCCGATGCGCGTGCCCTCATCGGGCGTGCGCGGGCTGCCGAGGCGGACGATACGGATGCTCATGAGGTCTTTTCCTTCGCACTGAGGGGAGCGTGGCCATGATGCGCCTGGATCCGGGCACGCCGCGCCGGGTCGATGTTGACCTTGTCCAGGTCCCCCTGCACATGCGGCAAGGCCAGCAGGCGTGGGTCCATGACGCGGAACCACAGCGGCGGGATATAGGCCAGCGGGAACATGCCGAAGTAGCCGCTGGGCAGCTGGGGCAGGTCCGGGAAGTGCCGCAGCGACTGGTAGCGTCGCGACGGGTAGGCGTGATGGTCCGAGTGGCGCTGCAGATGAAAGAGCGCCAGATTGGTCACGAGGTGGTTGGTGTTCCAGGAGTGATGGGGCTGCGGCGTCTCGTAGCCGCCGCCGGGCAGGCGCTGCCGCAGCAGGCCATAGTGCTCGACGTAGTTGGCCGAGGTGAGCTGCCACCAGGCCACCACGTTGTGGATGGCCAGGAAGGGCAGCATGATCCAGCCGAAAGCCGCGATCAGGCCGAGCTGCAGCACGGCCGTGATGGCATAGGACTGCAGCAAGGTGTTGTGCACACTCCAGGCGCTGCGCCCCTCCTTCCGCAGACGATCCCTCTCCAGCTGCCAGGCCCGGCGGATACCGCCGGGCAGCTCGCGCAGCGCGAAGCGGTAGATGCTCTCGCCCATGCGCGCGCTGGCGTGGTCCTCGGGTGTGGAGACCCAGCGGTGATGGCCACGCCCGTGCTCCACGGTGAAATGCCCGTAGGCCGGCACGGCCAGCACCAGACGCGCCAGCCACTGCTCGGTGCGCGTGTGCTTGTGGCCGAGCTCATGGCCGGTGTTGATGCCCAGGCCCGAATCAGTGCCGGCGATGTAGGCCAGCATGAGCACGGCCCACCAGGACAGATCCTGTGTGCCCACCCACCCCGCGCAGCCGATCAGGGCCACGAAATGCAGCGGGACGGTGAGCCAGGTCAGCCAGCGGTAGTAGCGGTCTTCCTCCAGCTGCGGAACGACGGCCTCGGGCGGGTTGTTCTCGTCTTCACCAATGAAGTAATCCAGCAGCGGCATCAGGCCGTAGCTGATGAGCAGCGGCAGGCCCAGGGCGATCTGCGCACCGCTCCAGGCATGCAGGGCCATGCCGGTGAAAGGCAGCAGCGGGTAGACCACCGACAGCAGCCACCAGACGCGCTTGCGGTCGCGGTACTGGACGCGGCCGCGCTGCGGATCTTCGGCGATATAGAC
>JAYNNS010000188.1:0-5991 GCA_038112835.1 Curvibacter sp.
CCGCTGGCCCAGAGCGCGGCCAGGCCCAGGCCCGCAAAGGGGGCCAGCGCCGTCCAGGCCGGTGCGGTCCACAGCGTGAGGCTGGTGTTGCTGCCGGCATAGATGGCCAGCGCGGCCAGGGGCACGGCAAAGAAGCCCAGCAGCCAGGTCTGCGGCCGGCTCAGTCCCAGGCCGCCGAGCACGCCGTGGCGCAGGCCGCACAGGCCCCAGATCAGCAGCGGGTAGAGCAGGGCCTGCGCGATCAGGAAGAGCAGCATGCGGCCCGGCTCCCAGGGGCTGTCGACCAGGCGCTGCAGCGGCTCGCGCCAGAGCGGCCAGTCCTGCTGCGCGTTCCACAGCAGCACGGGCAGCAGCATCAGCCCGGCCAGCAGCGCGGCCTGCCAGGGGCCGCGCTGGCGCAGCAGGCGGGTGCCGTGGGCGCTGGCCAGGCCGCACAGGGCGGGCAGCGCGACCATCCAGGCGGTGTAGCGGGTCAGGCCGGCCAGGCCCAGCAGGGCACCGAGCAGCAGCCACTCAGGGCGGCGGCGCGCGGTTTCCTCCTCGTACAGGCGCAGCGTCTGCCACAGCAGCGCGGCCGTGCAGGCCATGAGCAGGGTGTCGGGCAGCAGGCCGATGCCCATGAGGTGCAGCAGCGGTGCCAGGCTGTAGGCCAGCACGGCCCACAGGCCCGCGGCGTCGGCCTGGATGGTGGCGGGTACCAGCAGGTAGTGCAGGCGGCGCGTGATGTCGTAGACGAGCAGGGCCGAGACCAGCCACAGGGTTTCGGGCAGCAGGCGCAGCCAGCCCGCGGAGGGCTCGAACTGCACCAGCGGCCAGAGCAGCCAGCCGATCAGCGGCGGGTGCTCGCTGTAGGCCCAGTCCAGGTGCCGCGCATAGAGGGCGTGCAGGGCTTCGTCGGCCGAAAGGCCGAGCACGGCGCCGAGCAGCAGGTGCAGCAGGGCGTGGCCGGCCAGGAGCAGGGCCAGCACGGGGAGGGGGCGCGCGGGGAGGGCAAGCACAGGGGGGCGAACAGCTGAGCGCGCAGTCTAAACCGGCCCCGGGGGGTCTACACTGAGGGAAATTCCCGGTCATGACCCCAGTCCCTGCCACCCCCTCGGCCCTCGACCCCTGCCGCTGCCCGCTGTGTGGCCAGCCCAATGCCTGCGCCAACGAGATCGCGCGCGCCACGGGCCAGGCCCAGTCGTCCTGCTGGTGCACCACGGTGCGCTTCACGCCCGGCCTGCTGGCGCGCGTGCCGCCCGCGGCCCGGGGCCGGGCCTGCATCTGCGCGGCCTGTGCCCGCGCGGCCGACGCGACCTGATCCCTACTTCGCGCCGTCGATGAGCCAGCGCATCAGCGTCTCGCAGTCGGCGGGGTCGAGGCGCTCGTGCGCGGCGATGTGGGCGAACAGGCCGCCGGCGCGCAGCTTCTCCGCCAGCTGGCGTGGTGCGTCGGGCTGGCCGCGGTAGCGCGCATAGTCCGCGGCCAGCCGGGCCATGCTGGGCACGCCGCGCCGCGGCGGCTCGCCGTGGCAGCTGTAGCAGCCACGCTCGAGCGCGAGCTGCGCGCTGGCCTGCGCCGGCGGCGCGACGGCCAGCAGTGGCAGGAGGAGCCAGGCGGCGTGCATGGTGGCATGGTGCCAGCAAAAGGTGGTGCCTGCTAGCATCAGGGGCCCCACGAGAACTCACACCATGGTCCGCAGCAAAGAAGAACAGCGCCAGGCCCTGCGCTCGACCTGGGTCAGCGTCTGGGTCAATCTCTTCCTGGCCACGGCCCAGGTGGTGATCGGCGTGTATGCGCGCTCGCAGGCGCTGATTGCCGATGGCCTGCACACCCTCTCCGACATCGTGGCCGACGCCGTGGTGCTGGTGGCCGCGCGCCATTCGCACGCCGAGGCCGACGACAACCACCCCTACGGCCACGCGCGCTTCGAGACCGCGGCGGCGCTGGCCATCGGCCTCATCCTCATGGGCACGGGCCTGGGCCTGGTCTGGGGCGCGGGCACGCGCCTGCACGAGGGCAGTGCCGATGCGGCCGTGCACCCCGCTGCCCTGGTCGCCGCGCTGCTGACCCTGCTGTGCAAGGAGGGCCTGTTCCGCTACATGCGCCGCATCGGCGAGCGGCTCAAGAGCGCCATGCTGATCGCCAATGCCTGGCACGCGCGCGCCGACGCGGCGTCCTCGCTGGTGGTGGCCGTGGGCATCGCGGCCAACCTCGCCGGCTGGCACAGCATGGACGCGGTGGCGGCCATCATCGTGGGCGTGATGATCGTCAAAGCCGGCTGGGGTTTCTCGGTCGAGGCCTTCCACAGCCTGACGGACCATGCGCTGCAGCCCGAGGAAATCGCGCGCATCCGCGCCACGGTACAGGCCGTGGCCGGGGTGCACGCGGTGCACAAGCTGCGCACGCGGCGCATGGGCGACTGGGCCGTGGTGGACATGCATGTCGAGGTCGATCCGCACCTCTCGGTTTCCGAGGGGCACTACATCGCCGAGCAGATCGCCCTGCGCGTCAAGGACGCGCACCGCGTGGCCGAGTGCACGGTGCACGTGGACCCGGGCCTGGTGCGCCACCTGCCGCGCCTGTTGGCGCTGCCGCCGCGCGCGCAGGTCCAGGCCTGCGTGCAGCAGGTGCTGGCGGCGGCGCCCGCGGCGCTGCGCCTGCACTACCTGGAAAGCGGGCTGGAGCTGGAGGACGAGATGGCCGAGGCCGTGCCCGCGGCCGAGCGCGTGCGGCTGCGCCTGGCCCTGCAGGCGGCGCTGGGCGCCCTGACCACCCAGCCCGTGCGCGTGACGCTGCAGGCCCACGAGAAGGACTGAGGCGATGCCGCACCCCGCCACCCTGCCCGAGCTGCAGGCGCGCTACGGCGAGCGCTACCGCTGGCGGCTGCTGCTGGCCGTGATGGTGGGCACCATGGCCTCCATCATGTCGTCCACCATCATCAACGTGGCGATTCCCGACATGAGCCACCAGTTCGTGCTGGGCCAGGAGCGCGCGCAATGGGCCACCTCCGGCTTCATGGCGGCCACCACCGTGGCCATGCTGTGCACGCCCTGGCTGCTCGGGGCCTACGGCTACCGCCGTACCTATGTGGCCGCCATGCTCGTGCTGCTGGCCGGCGGGGTGGGTGGCGGGCTGGCGAACAACTTCGACGGGGTGCTGGTGGCGCGCGTGGTCGAGGGGCTGGCCGCGGGCGTGGTGCAGCCCATCCCGGCCATCATCATCATGCGTGCCTTCGCGGCGCACGAGCGCGGCCGCGCCGGCGGCATCTTCGGCATGGGGGTGGTGCTGGCCCCGGCGCTCGGGCCCAGCATCGGCGGCCTGCTGGTGGAGGGCTTCGGCTGGCGCTCGATCTTCTTCATGGTCGTGCCCTTCTGCCTGGCCTCGGTCTGGCTGGCCTACCGCTACGTCCCCACCACCGCGCCCGGTGGTGCGGCACCGGACCGGCACGCCCACCGGCTGGACTGGCAGGGGCTGCTGCTGGCCACCGTGGGCACGCTGTGCCTGCTCAAGGGCATGGTCGAGCTGCATGGCGCGGCCGGCGCGCCGGCCAGCGGCCTGCTGGCCCTGGCGGCGGCCAGCTTTGCCGCCTTCGTGCTGTGGCAGCGCCACCAGGCCCGGCGCGGCGACATGCCGTTGATGCACCCGGACCTGTTCACTTTCCGCGCCTTCGCCATGGGCAGCCTGGTGGCCTTCATCTACGGCATCGCGATGTTCGGCTCCACCTACCTGCTGCCGCTGTACATCCAGATGGCGCAGCAGTACTCGGCCGCGCACGTGGGCACCATCATGCTGCCCGCGGGCCTGGTGCTGGCGGTGACCATCCCGCTGGCCGGGCGCCTGTCCGACCACTGGCCCATCCGCGTGCTGATCTGCATCGGCCTGGCCCTGCTGGCCCTGTCCTTTGCGCTGATGCTGACCCTGGGTCCGGGTCTGGCGCGCCCCACCCTGCTGGCCCTGCTCGTGGCCTGGGTGATCGTGGGACGCATCGGCCTGGGCTTCATCCTGCCTTCGCTCAACAACGGCGCCATGACGGGGCTGGAGCCGCGCCTGATCTCGCAGGCCTCCAGTGCCATCAATTTCCTGCGCATGCTGGGCGGCGCGGTGGGTGTGAGCCTGTGCGGCATCGTGCTCGAATGGCGCGTGGCCGTGCATGGCGACGCGCTCACGCGGCCCGAAAGCAGCCCGGCGCGCATCCTCGCCTTCGACGAGACCTTCGCCATGCTGGCCGGTGTCTGCGCCCTGGCCATGCTGGCGGCCTGGCAGATGCGCGGCGCGGCGCGGGCCCAGGCGCAACCCAAGGAGACCTGAGACCATGTGCCAGCTGCTGGGCATGAACTGCAATGTGCCGACCGATGTGATGTTCAGCTTCGCCGGCTTCGCCGAGCGCGGCGGTCGCACCGACCACCACGGCGACGGCTGGGGCATCGCCTTCTTCGAGGACAAGGGCCTGCGCCATTTCGTCGACCACCAGTCGGCCGCCGAGTCGCCCGTGGCCGGGCTGATCCGCCACTACCCGATCAAGAGCCGCAACGTGATCTCGCACATCCGCAAGGCCACGCAGGGCGCGGTGACGCTGGAGAACTGCCACCCCTTCGTGCGCGAGCTCTGGGGCCGCTACTGGGTGTTCGCGCACAACGGCGACCTCAAGGACTACGTGCCCCGGCTGCACGGCAGCTTCCATCCCGTGGGGAAGACCGACAGCGAGCGGGCCTTCTGCTGGCTGATGCAGGAGCTGGCCAAGTCGCACGCCACCGTGCCGCCCGTGGCCGAGCTCACGCTCACGCTGCGCGAGCTGGTGCCGCAGATCGCGCGCCACGGCACCTTCAACTTCCTGCTGAGCAACGGCGAGGCGCTGTGGGCGCACGCCTCCACGCAGCTCTGCTATGTGGTGCGCCAGCACCCCTTCGGCAATGCGACCTTGCACGACGAGGACCTGACCGTGAACTTTGCCGAGCACGCCGCCCCCGGCGATCGCGTGGCCGTGGTGGTGACCACGCCGCTCACGAGCGACGAGGCCTGGACGCCGCTGGCGCCCGGCGAGCTCCAGGTCTTCGTGGACGGCGCGCCGCTGGGCTGAGCACTCAGCGTGCTGCCAGCGCGGCTTCCAGTGCGTCGAGGTACATCGCGGCGACGTCGAAGCCACTCTGGTCGGTGATTTCCTGGAAGCAGGTCGGGCTGGTGACGTTGATCTCGGTGAGGCTGTCGCCGATGATGTCCAGGCCCACGAGCAGCAGCCCGCGCGCGGCCAGGACCGGGCCCAGGGCCTCGGCGATCTCGCGGTCGCGCGTGCTCAGGGGCTGGGCCACGCCCTTGCCGCCGGCGGCCAGGTTGCCCCGCACCTCGCCACCCTGCGGGATGCGCGCCAGGCAGTACGGCACGGGCCGCCCACCGATGACCAGCACGCGCTTGTCGCCCTGGGCGATAGCGGGCACGAACTTCTGCACCATCAGGGTCTGCTCGCCGTGGCCGTTCAGCGTCTCGATGATGCTGCCCAGGTTCAGGCCGTCTTCCTTGACGCGGAAGATGCCCATGCCGCCCATGCCGTCCAGCGGCTTGAGGATGATGTCGCGGTGCACGGCGTGGAAGTCGCGCACGGCCTGCGCCTCGCGCGTGACCAGGGTGGGCGCGGTGTACTGCGGGAACTCGAGGATGGCGAGTTTCTCCGGGTGGTCGCGCAGCGCGCGCGGCCGGTTGAGCACGCGCGCGCCCTCGCGCTCGGCCTGCTCCAGCAGGTGGGTGGCGTAGAAGTACTCGCTGTCGAAGGGCGGGTCCTTGCGCATGAGCACGGCGTCGAAGTCGCGCAGCGCGGCCAGGCGCTGGGCCGGCGCCAGCGGCGATTCGTGGAACCAGGTCTCCTCGTGGCCGGTGAGGCGGATGCGGCGCACGTGTGCGGTCACGCCGCTGGCGGCCTGCCAGCCGATGTGGCGCGGCTCGCAGGCGGCCAGCGTATGGCCGCGGCGCTGCGCCTCGCGCATCATGGCGTAGGTGCTGTCCTTGTAGGTCTTGAAG
>JAYNNS010000189.1:0-3986 GCA_038112835.1 Curvibacter sp.
GCTCGATACCCGGGGGCGCCTGGCCCACTGGTGCCACACCCTGGGCCGCAATCTGCAGGCAGCGCGCCTGGACGAGCTGGTGCAGCGCCAGCTGCAGGGCCTGCGCACCGGCCAGCCGGTGCCGCCGCCGGCGCCGGAAGACGGTCTGATCGACACCGAGGCGCCGCCGGCGCCGGCCTCCACCTGGAACCTGCTGCGCCTGTGGCGCTTCGCCCGGCCCTACAAAGGGCAGCTGCTGCTGGGCTTTGTCCTGACCCTGCTGGGCACGGCGGCCAGCCTGGTGCCGCCCTACCTGACCATGCCTCTGATGGACAACGTGCTCGTGCCCTACCAGAACGGGCAGGCCATCGACCCCATGCTGGTGGCCTGGTACCTGGGCGGTCTGTTCGCCGCGGCTTTCGTGGCCTGGGGGCTGACCTGGGCCAAGACCTATATCCTGGCCCTGGTGTCCGAGCGCATCGGCGCCGACCTGCGCACCACCACCTACGATCATCTGCTGCGCCTCTCGCTCGAATACTTCGGCGGCAAGCGCACGGGCGACCTGATGGCACGCATCGGCAGCGAGACCGACCGCATCTGCGTCTTCCTCTCGCTGCACCTGCTCGATTTCTTCACCGACCTCATCATGTTGCTGATGACGGCGGCCATCCTGTTCTCGATCAATCCCTGGCTGGCGTTGGCCACGCTGGTGCCGTTGCCCGTGATCATGTGGTTGATCCACGCCGTGCGGCGCAAGCTCAAGACCGGCTTCGAGAAGATCGACCGCGTCTGGTCCGAGGTCACCAGCGTGCTGGCCGACACCATCCCGGGCATCCGCGTGGTCAAGGCCTTTGCCCAGGAAAAGCGCGAATCCGCGCGTTTCCACGAGGCCAACCGCCAGAACCTGGCCGTCAACGACCGCATCAACCGCATCTGGGCCCTGTTCTCGCCCAGCGTGTCCTTCCTCACCGAGGTCGGCCTGCTCGTGGTCTGGGCTTTCGGCGTCTGGCTGGTGGCGCACGACCAGACCACGGTGGGTGTGCTCACCGCCTTCATCGCCTACATCAGCCGTTTCTACGGCCGGCTCGACTCCATGAGCCGCATCGTCTCCTGGGCCGAGAGCACGGCCTCGGCCACCAAGCGCATCTTCGACATCCTGGACCATGTCTCCAGCGTGCCCGAGCCGGCCCAGCCCGTGCACCTGCAGGAGGTGCAGGGACGCATCGAGGTGCGCAACGTGGGTTTCCGCTACGGCAACCGCGAGGTCAACCGCGGCATCGACCTGACCATCGAGCCCGGCCAGATGGTGGGCCTGGTGGGCCACAGCGGCTCGGGCAAGAGCACCCTGGTCAATCTGATCTGCCGCTTCTACGACGTGACCGAGGGCGCGATCCGCATCGACGGCGTGGACATTCGCAGCCTGCCCGTGGCCGAGTACCGACGCAACATCGGTCTGGTGCTGCAGGAGCCCTTCCTTTTCTTCGGCACCATCGCCGACAACATCGCCTACGGCAAGCCCGACGCCACGCGCGAGCAGATCATCGCCGCCGCCCGGGCTGCGCACGCGCACGAGTTCATCCTGCGCCTGCCCCAGGGCTACGACTCCATCGTCGGCGAGCGTGGCCAGGGCCTGTCCGGCGGCGAGCGCCAGCGCATCTCGATCGCGCGTGCCCTGCTGATCGACCCGCGCATCCTCATTCTCGACGAGGCCACGGCCTCGGTGGACTCCGAGACCGAGAAGGAGATCCAGAAGGCGCTGGACAACCTGGTGCAGGGTCGCACCACCATCGCGATCGCGCACCGGCTCTCCACCCTGCAGCGGGCCGACCGCCTGGTCGTGCTCGACCGCGGCCAGGTGGTGGAAGAAGGCAGCCACGACGAGCTGATGGCGCGCCAGGGCGCCTACTACAACCTCTACCAGGCCCAGGCCCGCAACGTGGACACCGACATGGACGACGCGGAATCCGGCCCCAACCCGGACCGCAAGGACGACGCGAAATGAGCACCTCCAGCCTGATCCAGCTCAGCCACGCGGCCGCGCTGGCCTTCGACGCCAGCCGGCTCACGCGCAACACCTACGGCAAGCTGGTGCTGCGCGGTGCCGATGAGGTGGCGCACGAGGGCGTGGTCGCGGTGCGCGCCTTCCCTATCCAGGCGCCCGAGCGCGACATCTCCCTGCTGGATGCCGACGGCCACGAGCTGGCCTGGATCCCCGATCTGGCCGCCGTGCCCGAGCCGGCCCAGGGCCTGATCCGCGCCGCCCTGACCGAGCGCGAGTTCATGCCCGAGATCCGTGCCATCCTGGCCGTGAGCACCTTTGCCACGCCCAGCACCTGGGCGGTGCGCACCGACCGCGGCGACACGAGCTTCGTGCTCAAGGGCGACGAGGACATCCGCCGTCTCTTCGGCGACACCCTGCTCGTCACGGATTCGCACGGCGTCCAGTACCTGATCCGCGACGTCAAGGCCCTGGACCGCGAGAGCCGTCGCCTGCTGGACCGTTTCAAGTGAGCCCGACATGACGGCTGTTTTCGATTTCACCGAGCCCGTGCTGCGCCGTCTGGCCCAGGAGGATGTGGCGCGTGCGCTGGCCGAGGACGTGGGCGCCGGCGACCTGACCGCCGGCCTGATCGAGCCTGCGCGTCAGGCGCATGCGCGCATCCTCGCGCGCGAGAGCGCCGTGATCTGTGGTGGCGCCTGGGCGGAAGCCGCCCTGGGGCAGGTGGTGCCCGAAGCCCGCATCCGCTGGCATGTGCGCGACGGCCAGCGCTGTGCGGCCGACCAGGTGGTGCTGGAGATCACGGGTCCGGCGCGCGGTCTGCTCACGGCCGAGCGCACGGTGCTCAACTTCCTGCAATTGCTCAGCGCCGTGGCCACCAAGACCGCGGAATACGTGGCCGCCGTGGAGGGCGTGCCCGGCAACCGTGCCCGCATCGTGGACACGCGCAAGACCCTGCCGGGCCTGCGTCTGGCGCAGAAATACGCCGTGCGTTGCGGCGGCGGGGTCAACCACCGCATCGGCCTGTACGACGCCGTGCTGATCAAGGAAAACCATATCGCCGCCGCCGGTGGCGTGAGCGCCGTGCTGCAGCGTGCCGCTGCCGTGGCGCCGACAGCCCGATTCGTCGAGATCGAGGTCGAGACGCTGGCCCAGCTGCAAGAGGCCCTGCAGGCCGGTGCCACCATGGTGCTGCTCGACAATATGGATCTGCCGACCCTGCGCGAGGCCGTGCGCCTCAATGCCGGGCGCGCCATCCTCGAAGTCTCGGGCGGCGTGAACCTGGGCACCGTGCGCGATATCGCGGCGACGGGCGTGGACCGGATTTCCATCGGCGCCCTGACCAAGGATGTGAAGGCGGTGGACTTCTCCATGCGTTTTACGGAACTGTGATGAACACCGAAGCCAAAGTGATCGACGTCGAGTACGAACAGCCCGACCAGGAGCACGGCGCGGTCTGCTCCACGCACCACGCCTGGGCCCGCGTGCCGGTCGAGCCCAGCCAGGCCGAGCGTGCGGCCCTGAAAGACAGAATCCGCCGCCTGCTGAAGGAAAAGAACGCGGTCATGGTTTCGCACTACTACGTGCATCCGGACCTGCAGGATCTGGCCGAGGAGACCGGCGGCATCGTCAGCGATTCGCTGGAGATGGCCCGCTTCGGGCGCGACCACCCGGCGCAGACCCTGGTGGTCTCGGGCGTGCGCTTCATGGGCGAGACCGCCAAGATCCTGAGCCCCGAGAAGCGCATCCTCATGCCGGACCTGGACGCGACCTGTTCGCTGGACCTGGGCTGCCCGATCGACGAGTTCAGTGCCTTCTGCGATGCGCATCCCGACCGCACCGTGGTGGTCTACGCCAACACCAGCGCAGCCGTCAAGGCGCGCGCCGACTGGCTGGTCACTTCCAGTTGCGCGCTGGACATCGTGCGCGCGCTCAAGGCACAGGGGCACAAGATCCTCTGGGCGCCGGATCGCCACCTGGGCGGCTACATCGAGCGCGAGACCGGGGC
>JAYNNS010000189.1:3996-5986 GCA_038112835.1 Curvibacter sp.
GAACGGCTCCTGCATCGTGCACGACGAGTTCAAGGCCTTCGAACTCGAAGAGCTCAGGAAGGAGCATCCGAAAGCCAAGGTGCTGGTGCATCCCGAGTCGCCGGCCGCCGTGGTGGCGCTGGCCGACGCAGTGGGTTCGACCTCGGGCATCCTCAAGGCCGCGCAGGAGATGGATGCGCCCGAGTTCATCGTGGCCACCGACAAGGGCATGATGCACAAGCTGCGCACGCTCAATCCGGGCAAGACCTTCATCGAGGCGCCCACGGCGGGCAACAGCGCCACCTGCAAGAGCTGCGCGCACTGCCCCTGGATGGCCATGAACGGCCTGGCCGGTGTGGCCCGCGTGCTGGAGGCCGGGGGCAACGAGATCCACGTCGATCCGGCGCTGATCCCACGCGCCCGCGTGCCGATCGACCGCATGCTGGCCTTCACGGCCGCGCTCAAGGCCGGTCAGCCCGTCAGCGGCCTGGTGCCCAACATCGGCGCGGCCTGATCGGCTGCACCCCCGCGGCGCTTTGCGTCTCCCCCTCCAGGGGGCGCTCCCGGCGGACTGGCCAAGCCAGATCTGCGGGAGCCCTGAAGCGGCCTGTTGCGCGGCCCTGCGCCTTGCGTTGGGTCACCCAGGTCTTGCCCCTCGCATGACGGGCTTGGAACGGCATAATCGGCGCGAACCAGGAGTCGCCCCATGTCCCGCAACGTGCTCGCCGTCTATCCCGGCACCTTCGATCCCATGACCCTGGGCCATTCCGACGTGATCCGCCGGGCGGCCCAGCTGTTCGACCATGTGGTCGTGGGGGTGGCCGCGGCCCATCACAAGAAAACCATGTTCACGCTGGACGAGCGCATCGGCATGGTGCGCGAGGTCATGCACGATCAGCCGAACGTCACGGTGGAGAGCTTTTCCGGCCTGCTGCGCGACTTTGTCGTGGGGCGGGGCGCCAAGGTGGTCATCCGCGGCCTGCGCGCCGTGACCGATTTCGACTACGAGTTCCAGCTCGCCGGCATGAACCGCAGTCTCATGCCCGATGTGGAAACGGTCTTTCTCACGCCCAGCACGGCCTACCAGTTCATCTCCAGCACCCTGGTGCGCGAGATCGCCACCCTGGGCGGCGAGGCCGAGAAGTTTGTCGATCCCATCGTTGCCCGGCGGTTGCAGGAAAAAATCCGCAGCCTCGGACGCACCTGATCCACCGTGACCGGGCATCCCCGCAAGCGCGTCCTGCTGCTGTCACGCGGGCACCGGATAATCCGGGCATGACCGAACTCATCCTGATCCGTCACGGCGAGACCGACTGGAACCGCGAGCTGCGCTTCCAGGGCCAGCTCGACGTGCCGCTCAATGCCACGGGTCTGGAGCAGGCGCGCCGTGTGGCTGAGCGGCTGGCGGTCCAGCCCCTGGATGCGCTGGTCAGCAGCGATCTGCAGCGCGCCCTGCAGACTGCGCAGGCGCTGGCGGGGCGTTCCGACGCCCTGGCGCCTCGGCAGGAGGCCGGCCTGCGCGAGCAGCATTTCGGCATGGTCGAGGGGCTGCGCGTCCCCGAGATCCAGCAGCGCCACCCCGAGGCCTGGGCGCAGTGGCTGCGCTTTGACGAGCACTATGCCTTCGAAGGCGGCGAGTGCACCCGTGATTTCCATGCCCGCGTGCTCGCGGCCCTGCGTGTGCTGGCGCAGCGCCATGCCGGGCAGACGGTGGCCGTGGTCACGCACGGCGGCGTGCTGGACATGGTCTACCGCAGCGCCAGGGGGCTGTCGCTGTCGGGACCGCGCGTGAGCGACATTCCGAACGCTGGCATCAACCGCGTGCGCCTGCAGGGCGGGTCCATCGAGATCCTGGACTGGGCCGACACCCGGCATCTGGCGGATCTGCCGCCCCAGCCGGTCTATGACCAGCAGCGCCTGGCCAGGGCGCGTGATGCGGCGCCTGCCGCCGATAGCGCCTGAGGCGCTCGTGGTTTCCCCCGCCGACGGATAATCGGGCCCATGGCCCTGA
>JAYNNS010000190.1:0-5959 GCA_038112835.1 Curvibacter sp.
GCCCCCTGCAAGGGGGGTGGCGTAGCGACACGCAGTGCGCGCAGCCTGGGGGTGCTTCACTTCATGCTGCCTTCTTGAAACCGCCAGCCTGGGTGGCCTGGCGTTCGATCTTCACGATCTTGCTGACGTAGATAGCCGGCGTGACGACGGCCTCGGGGTCCAGCGCGCCGAGCTCCACGATCTCGTGCACGCTGGCGATGGTCTGCCTGCAGGCCATGGCCATGCTGGGGCCGAAGTTGCGTGCGGTCTTGCGGTAGGTGAGGTTGCCCCAGCGGTCGCCACGCTCGGCCTTGACCAGGGCCACGTCGCCATGGATGGGGGTTTCCAGCACATAGCCCTTGCCGTCGATCACGCGTGTCTCCTTGCCCTTGGCCAGGTCTGTGCCGTAACCCGTGGGCGTGAAGAAGCCGCCGATGCCCGCGCCCGCAGCGCGGATGCGCTCCGACAGATTGCCCTGGGGCACAAGCTCCAGCTCGAGCTTGCCGCTGCGGTACAGGCCGTCGAAGACGAAGCTGTCGGCCTGGCGCGGGAAGCTGCAGATGATCTTGCGCACGCGGCCCGTGGCCAGCAGCGCGGCCAGGCCCGTGTCACCGTTGCCGGCGTTGTTGTTGACCACCGTGAGGTCCTTCGCGCCCTGTTCGATCAGACCATCGATGAGCTCGAGCGGAATGCCCGCCGTGCCGAAGCCGCCGATCATGACGGTGGACCCGTCCTTCACGCCGGCCAGCGCCTCGGCCACCGAGGCCGCGATCTTGTTGATCATGGAATGGCTCCTATCTGGAATCTGCTGCAGATTCAAATGTTCGTATATAGAACATTTGTTCGTATAATGAATTCTAGAACAAACCGGACACGCCGCCCATGCCTCCCGTCACGCCCGCGACCCCGCCCCGGCCCGGCGACAGCTATGTGCAGTCCTTCGCCCGCGGGCTGGAGGTGATCCGCTCCTTCAGCGCGGCCGCTCCCCAGCAGACGCTGAGCGAAGTGGCCGCGCGCGCCGGGCTCACGCGTGCGGGCGCGCGCCGCATCCTGCTCACGCTGCAGACCCTGGGCTATGTGGACAGCGACGGCAAGCACTTCCGCCTGACCGCACGTATCCTGGACCTGGGCTTCGCCTACCTCTCCTCGCTGCCGATCTGGAACCTGGCCGAACCCGTGATGGAGGCGCTGGTCGAGGAGGTCAAGGAATCGAGCTCGGCCGCCGTGCTCGAGGGCACGGACATCGTCTACGTGCTGCGCGTGCCCACGCACAAGATCATGAGCATCGGCCTGGGCGTGGGCTCACGCCTGCCGGCCTACTGCACCAGCATGGGCCGCGTGCTGCTGGCCGGTCTGGACGATGAAGAGGTGCTGCGGCGCCTCAAGGCTGCGCGGCCCAAGGCCCTGACCAAACACACGGTGACCGATGTCGATACGTTGCTGTCCAAGGTGCAGCAGGTGCGCCGCCAGGGCTGGGGCCTCGTGAACCAGGAACTGGAAGAAGGCCTGATCTCGCTGGCCGCGCCCATCACCGACCGCGGCGGCCGCATCATCGCGGCGCTCAACCTCAGTGGCCAGGCCAATCGCACCAACACCAAGGTGGCGCAGGAGACCTTGCTGCCCGCGCTGCTGCGCGCCGCACGCACGATCTCGCAGCGGCTGGGATAATCGGGGCCTCTACAAGGCCCTTCCCATGATGTTCCAGCCCTCCCAGGCCGATGTGCGCCGCTTCTTCTGCGGCGTCTATGCCAAGGCCCGCGCCCACCAGCCCCTGGAGGCCATCGAACTGCTGGCCAGCCAGTGGATCAACGAGCACCCGGAGTACCACGCCGAATTCGCGGACCTGGACGGCGCCCTCGCACGCATGGCCCAGGCCGAGCCCGGGCGCGAAAACCCCTTCCTGCACCTGTCCATGCATCTGTCGATCAGCGAGCAGTGCAGCATCGACCAGCCGCGCGGCATCCGCCAGGCCGTGGAGCTGCTGGCCGCCAAGCGCGATGATCTGCATGCCGCCCACCACGAAGTCATGGACTGCCTGGGCCGCATGGTCTGGGAGAGCCAGCGTGCGGGCCGCCCGCCCGACGGTGCGGCCTACATCGCCTGCGTGCAACAGCGCGCCACCCAAGACTGACCCACTCCCGGACCACCCGCTTGCGGGTTGCATCGCCGGCTGACTTCGTGCAACGAAGCCAAGCGCAGCGGCCGAAGACAGAAAAGCCGCTCCATGAGCGGCTTTTCTGTGCGGGTCGGGGACGGCTCAGCGGAAACGGCTCTGCGGCACGGTCTTGACCTCGGCCGGCAGGCTGCTGATGTAGCCCGCCAGCTCCTTCAGCTCGGCATTGCTGAACTGCTTGGCGATGCCGCCCATGATGCCGTTGGCACGGCCCCAGGTGGCCTGACCCTCGACCTTGTAGGACTTGAGTGCCACGAAGAGGTAGTCTGCCGGCTGGCCGCCGACCTTGGGGTAGCTCGGATCCACGGGCTTGTTGAAGTTGTCGCCGTGACAGGCGATGCAGCCGCCCTTGTTCAGCAGCTCGGCCACCTTGGCCGAGGGCGCCGGGGCGGCCTTGACGGTGGCGCTGCCGGTCTTGCCGTGGTTTTCGTAGAAGGCGGACACGTCGGCGATGTCCTGCTCGGTCAGGCTCTCGGCGATGGCGCGCATGGAGGGGTGCTTGCGCTCGCCCTTCTGGTAGGCCGTCAGGGCCGAGGCGATGAACTTGGCGTTCTGGCCCGAGATCATGGGCACGCGGTAGACCTCGGGGAAGCTGGCCTGGTAGCCGGGGATGCCGTGGCAGCCGATGCACATGGCGACCTTGGTCTCGCCGACCTTGGCGTCACCCTTGACCTCCTGGGCGTGAACGGAGAACACCGTCGCAGAAGCGACAAGCAGCGTGGAGAGCGTCAGCGACAGATTCTTCATTTTGCGAGGACAATCAGCCTGTGGTTGAATAAATCAGCCTGACATTATATCGACCGCCCGTCCCGGTCTCCCAGCCCCCGCCGCCCATGAAATTCCAAGGTACCTCGAACTACGTCGCCACCCAGGACCTGATGCTGTCGGTCAACGCCGCCATCACCCTCAAGCGCCCCCTGCTGGTCAAGGGCGAGCCGGGCACCGGCAAGACCATGCTGGCCGAGGAAGTGTCCACCGCCCTGGGCCTGCCCCTGCTGCAGTGGCACATCAAGTCCACCACCAAGGCCCAGCAGGGCCTGTACGAATACGACGCGGTCAGCCGCCTGCGCGACAGCCAGCTGGGGGACGAGAAGGTCAGGGACATCCACAACTACATCGTCAAGGGTGTGCTGTGGCAAGCGTTCACTTCCGAGCAGCCCGTGGCCCTGCTGATCGACGAGATCGACAAGGCGGACATCGAATTCCCCAACGACCTGCTGCGGGAACTCGACCGCATGGAGTTCTACTGCTACGAGACGCGCGAGCTGATCAAGGCCAGGCACCGCCCCCTGGTCTTCATCACCTCGAACAACGAGAAGGAGCTGCCCGATGCTTTCCTGCGCCGCTGCTTCTTCCACTACATCAAGTTTCCCGACGCCGAGACCATGGCCAAGATCGTGGGCGTGCACTTCCCCGGCCTCAAGCAGGAGCTGCTGGGCGCGGCCATGAAGACCTTCTTCGATGTCCGCAACCTACCCGGCCTGAAGAAAAAGCCCTCGACCAGCGAACTGCTGGACTGGCTCAAGCTGCTGCTGGCCGAGGACATTCCGGCCGAAGCCCTGCAGAGCCAGGACGAGAAGGTGGCCGTCCCCCCGCTGGTGGGCGCCCTGCTCAAGAACGAGCAGGACGTGAGCCTGTTCGAGAAGCTGGTCTTCATGCAGCGTCACAATCGCTGACCATGGTGCAAGCTCAACGACGATCGCAGTCCCGGCTCACATCGCATGGCGAGGGGAAGATGCTCTACGCCGGCCAGAGCGACCAGCGGTGATCAGGATGCAGGCAAAGCTCAAGAACCTTCTCGTGCTGGCCGGCAGTTTTGCCGCCGGCGCCGTGCTCGGCTACTTCATCGCCCGCCTGCAGGGCATGGATGCGCTGGCCGGCAGCCAGGCCGGCCTGGTGATCACCCTGCTGGGCGGGGTGGTCTGCCTGCGCCTGGCCTGGCGTCTGTACGTGGCTGGCCGCAAGGACTGACATGGCCTGGGTGGAGCCCGTGACGCTGGCCCTGCGCGGGGTGCGCCTCGTACCCCTGGGCCTGCAGCACGAAGCCGGCCTGCGCGCCGCCGCGGCCGATGGCGAGCTCTGGAATCTGCGCGTGACCTCGGTGCCTGAACCGCAGGAGACCCGCGCCTACATCGAGACCGCGCTCCAGATGCGCGCCGATGGCACCCGCTGCGCCTTCGCCGTAGAGGACGAGCTCAGTGGCCGCGTGCTGGGCAGCACCAGCTTCCACGACATCCTGCCCGCCGTGCGGCGCCTGGAGATCGGCTACACCTGGTACCGTCAAAGCGTGCAGCGCACGCACGTCAACACCACGGCCAAACTGCTGATGATGGGCCATGCGTTCGACACGCTGGGCTGCCATGTGGTGGGCTGGCGCACCGACAACTACAACTTTGCCTCCCAGGCCGCCATCGAGCGCCTGGGCGCGAAGAAGGACGGTGTGATCCGCGGCCACGCGCTGCGCCGCGACGGCACCATCCGCGACACCGTGATGTACAGCCTGCGCAGCGGCGAATGGCCCGAGGTCCGTGCGCATCTGAACGACCTGCTGGACAAGCCCCGCTGAAAGGAGAGAGGCATCGTGCTGATCGACTTCTTCTACACCCTGCGCGCCGCCAAGCTGCCGGTCTCGGTCAAGGAATACCTGACCCTGCTCGAAGCGCTCAAGGAAGGCGTGGTCGGGCCGAAGACGGATCCCGGCAGCAACAGCGGCTACTCGGTGGATGACTTCTACTACCTGAGCCGCACGACCCTGGTGAAGGACGAGAAGCACTACGACAAATTCGACCGCGCCTTCGCCGCCTACTTCAAGGGCGTGGAGATGCTGACCGACTTCACCCGGGACATTCCGCTGGAGTGGCTGCGCAAGAACCTGGAGCTCAACCTCAGCCCGGAGGAAAAGGCCGCCATCGAGAAGATGGGCTGGGACGAGCTCATGGAAACGCTGAAAAAGCGCTTCGAGGAACAGAAGGAACGCCACGAAGGCGGCAGCAAGTGGATCGGCACCGGCGGCACCAGCCCCTTCGGCGCCAACGGCTACAACCCGCAGGGCATCCGCATCGGCCAGGACAGGAGCCGCAACAAGAGTGCCGTCAAGGTCTGGGACCAGCGCGCCTACAAGGATTACGACGACAGCCAGGAGCTGGGCACGCGCAACATCAAGATCGCGCTGCGCCGCCTGCGCCGCTTCGCGCGCGAGGGCCATGAACTCGAGCTGGACCTCGACGACACCATCCGCTCCACCGCCGCGAACGCCGGCTACCTGGACATCAAGATGGTGCCCGAGCGCCACAACAACGTGAAGGTGCTGCTGCTCATGGACGTGGGCGGGACCATGGACGAGCACATCGCGCGCGTGGAAGAGCTGTTCAGCGCCACCAAGACCGAGTTCAAGCACCTGGAGTTCTACTACTTCCACAACTGCGTCTACGACTTCATGTGGAAGAACAACCGGCGCCGCTACAGCGAGAAGTTCCGGACCTGGGACATCATCCGCAAGTACAACAAGGACTACAAGCTGATCTTCGTGGGCGACGCCACCATGAGCCCCTACGAGATCCTGCAGCCCGGCGGCAGCGTGGAGTACAACAACGAGGAAGCCGGTGCCGAATGGCTGCAGCGCCTCACGCACGCCTTCCCCAAGTTCGTCTGGATCAATCCCGAGCCGCAAGGCGTCTGGCAGTACCGCCAGAGCATCGCCATCATGCAGCAGCTCATGAACCAGCGCATGTACCCGCTGACCCTCAAGGGCATCGAGGAGGCCATGCGACTGCTGACGAAATAGGAAACGCAAGTCAGGCCGCGCCC
>JAYNNS010000191.1:0-920 GCA_038112835.1 Curvibacter sp.
GTCCACGTACATGTGCTCCAGCGCCACGTCGGGGTACTGGGCGTGGACCTCGGTGACCACGTCCTTCCAGAACTGGAAGGTCTCCAGTACGTTGGCCTTGTCCACGCTGGTGACCTTCTTGTTGCGCTTGCGCGCAGCCTGGAAGGCGGTGTGGGCGATGCGCTCGATCTCGGGCTTGCTGTAGCGCATGGTGTCGTAGGCTTCCTCGGCACCGGGGAAGTGCCCGTCCACCGCCGTGCGGCGGCCGCGCGGCTGGCCGAAGTAGATGTCGCCCGTGAGTTCGCGCACGATCAGGATGTCCAGGCCGGCCACGAGCTCGGGCTTGAGGCTGGAGGCGTGGGTCAGCTGTTCGTAGCAGATGGCGGGACGGAAGTTGGCGTAGAGGCCCAGGTGCTTGCGCAGGCCCAGGATGGCCTGCTCGGGGCGCAGGGCACGCTCGAGCTTGTCGTATTTCCAGTCGCCGACGGCGCCGAAGAGGATGGCATCGGCGGCCTGGGCCAGCTTGAGCGTGGACTCGGGCAGCGGGTGGCCCGCGGCCTCGTAGGCCGCACCACCCACGGGGGCGGTTTCCATCTCGAACTTCAGGTCCAGGGCCTGGAGGACCTTGACGGCCTCGGCCACGATTTCGGTGCCGATGCCGTCACCCGGCAGAACTGCGATTTTCATTGGTTTTGCTTTGATTTTGATAGCTGCCAGCACATATGGATGTAGTGCTTGCGGCCAATTGGGCTGAATATGGGGGTTATGACACCATGGTGTGTGCCAGCCAGGGCTTGGTAGCCAGGCGCTGGGCTTCAAAGGCCTTGATCTTGTCCGACTGACGCAGGGTCAGGCCGATGTCGTCAAAACCGTTGAGCAGGCAGTACTTGCGGAAGGGCTGCACCTCGAACGGGATCTCCTCGCCCTGGGGGCGCACGATG
>JAYNNS010000191.1:930-1893 GCA_038112835.1 Curvibacter sp.
AATTTTCAGCTAAATGCGAATAATATTCCTTTCCTTTTTTCTTTTATTTTTTTCCCATATTTATTTGGCTTGGCCGGCGGTGGGCCCGGCTTGGCGGCCCAGGGGGGTGCGCCCCCTTGAGGGGGAGGCGGCCTCAGGGCCGCCACGGGGGTGTTATCCAACCATCGTGTGGGCCAGCCAGGGCTTCCTGGCCAGGCGTTCGGCTTCGTAGGCCGCAATCTTGTCCTTGTGGCGCAGGGTCAGACCGATGTCGTCGTAGCCGTTGAGCAGGCAGTACTTGCGGAAGGGCTGCACGTCGAAGGGGATCTCCTCGCCCTGGGGCTGGACGATGACCTGGCGCTCCAGGTCCACGGTCAGGCTGTAGCCGGGGAAGGCCGCGCAGGCGTCGAAGAGCTGGGCGACGGTGGCTTCGGGCAGCACGATGGGCAGCAGGCCGTTCTTGAAGCAGTTGTTGAAGAAGATGTCGGCAAAGCTCGGTGCGATGATGGCGCGAAAGCCGTACTGGTCGATGGCCCAGGGCGCATGCTCGCGCGAGGAGCCGCAGCCGAAGTTCTTGCGCGCCAGCAGGATGGAGGCGCCGGCGTAGCGTGGCTGGTTCAGCACGAAGTCCGGATTCGGCTTGCGGCTCTTCGGATCCTGGCCCGGGTAGCCGGGGTCCAGGTAGCGCCATTCGTCGAAGAGGTTGGGGCCGAAGCCCGTCTTGCGGATGGACTTGAGGAACTGCTTGGGGATGATGGCGTCGGTGTCGACGTTCTCGCGGTCCATGGGGGCCACGAGACCTTGGTGGATGGTGAACTTCTGCATGATCAACCTCAGGCGTATTTGCGGATGTCGACGAAGTGGCCGTGGATGGCGGCGGCAGCAGCCATGGCCGGGCTGACCAGGTGGGTGCGGCCACCCGCCCCCTGTCGCCCTTCGAAATTGCGGTTGGTCGTGGAGGCGCAGCGCTCGCCGGGCTCCAGC
>JAYNNS010000191.1:1903-4585 GCA_038112835.1 Curvibacter sp.
GCCTTTGTGGAGGGTGAATTTCTGCATGTCAGGGGGCTTTATTTGGCTGCGCGCTCGATGGCCGATCCGGCCTTGCCGATGTCCTGGCCCACACCCTTGACGGTGTTGCAACCGGCCAGCAGGAACGTGAGGGTCAAAGCGATGAGGGTAGCGGTGGTTTTCATGGCAAAGCTCCTTCAGGCAAATTGGCGGATGTCTACGAAATGCCCGTGCACGGCAGCCGCAGCGGCCATGGCGGGGCTCACGAGATGGGTACGGCCTCCAGCGCCCTGGCGGCCTTCGAAGTTGCGGTTGCTGGTGGAGGCGCAGCGCTCGCCGGGCTCCAGGCGGTCGGCGTTCATGGCCAGGCACATGCTGCAGCCGGGCTCGCGCCATTCAAAGCCGGCGGCCTTGAAGATCTGGTCCAGGCCTTCGCGCTCGGCCTGTTCCTTGACCTGGCCTGAGCCGGGGACCACGAGGGCGAGCTTGACGTTCTTGGAGACCTTCTGGCCCAGCTTCTTCACCACAGCGGCGGCTTCGCGCATGTCCTCGATGCGGCTGTTGGTGCAGGAGCCGATGAAGACCTTGTCGATGGTGATGTCAGCCAAGGGTTTGCCGGGTTCCAGACCCATATAGCTCAGCGCACGCTCGACGGCGCCGCGCTTGACGGCGTCTTTCTCCTTGTCCGGATCGGGCACGCGGCCGTCGATGCCCAGCACCATCTCGGGCGAGGTGCCCCAGGTGACCTGGGGCAGGATGGCCGCGGCGTCGAGCTCGACCACGGTGTCGAACTTGGCGTCGGCATCGGAGTGCAGGGTCTTCCAGTAGGCGACGGCCTGATCCCATTCGACGCCGGTGGGCGCCAGTGGGCGGCCTTTCACGTACTCGATGGTCTTCTCGTCCACGGCCACCAGGCCTGCGCGTGCGCCGCCCTCGATCGCCATATTGCAGACGGTCATGCGGCCTTCCATGGACAGGGCGCGGATAGCCGAGCCCGCGAACTCGATGGTGTAGCCCGTGCCACCCGCCGTGCCGATCTTGCCGATGATGGCCAGCACGATGTCCTTGGCCGTCACGCCCTTGGCAAGCTGCCCCTCGACCTTGATCAACATGTTCTTGGCCTTTTTGGCCAGCAGGGTCTGGGTGGCCATGACATGCTCGACCTCGCTGGTGCCGATGCCGTGGGCCAGCGCGCCGAAGGCGCCATGGGTGGAGGTGTGGCTGTCGCCGCAGACCACGGTCATGCCCGGCAGGGTGGCGCCGTTCTCGGGGCCGATCACATGCACGATGCCCTGGCGCTTGGACAGGAAGGGGAAGAAGGCCGCCGCGCCAGACTCCTTGATGTTGGCGTCCAGCGTGGTGATCTGCTCCTTGCTGATCGGGTCGGCAATGCCGTCGTAGCCCAGCTCCCAGCCCGTGGTGGGCGTGTTGTGGTCGGCCGTGGCGACGATGGAGCTCACGCGCCAGACCTTGCGGCCGGCCTGGCGCAGGCCTTCGAAGGCCTGGGGGCTGGTGACCTCATGGACCAGGTGGCGGTCGATGTAGAGCACGGCGGTGCCGTCCTCCTCGGTGTGGACGACGTGCTCGTCCCAGATCTTGTCGTACAGGGTGCGTCCCATGATGTGTGTCCTCGTGAGGGTCTTGGATTCTAGGTGGCGGTGAGGTGGTCCACCAGCAGCCGCGCGGTGACGGGCAGGGTGGAGAAGTCGCGGGCGACGAGCTCGATGCGGCGCCGGGCCCAGTCGTCCTTCAATTCGACGCAGGCCAGGTCACCCACGCCGTGCATGAGTTCGAAAGCGCGGCGCGGCATCACGCCCACACCCAGGCCGTTGTGGATCATGCGGCACATGGCGTCCAGGCCTGTGACGTGGATGCGCAGGCGGATGCTGCGGCCTGCGGCGGCGGCGGCCTCGCGCATGGCCAGGTAGATGGAGCTGGTGGCGTGCAGGCCCACGTGGTCCCAGTCCAGCGACTGCACAAAGTCGATGGCATCCACTGCTGCCAGCGGATGGCCCTGGGGAACGATGAGCACGAGCTGGTCCTCACGGTAGGGCCGGGTCTGCAGCTCACCGGTGCCCACGCCCGCGTTGCAGATGCCCAGGTCGGCCGCGCCTTCCTGCACGGCGCGCACGACCTCGGTGCTCAGGTGTTCCTCGAGGTCGATCTTGACCTGCTCGTGTGCGCGGATGAAGGCGCCCAGATCCTCGGGCAGGAACTGCACGATGGCCGAGATGCTGGCGTGCACGCGCACATGGCCGCGCACGCCGTCGACGTACTCGCTGAGCTCACCCTGCATCTTCTCCAGGCTGTAGAGAACGGAGCGCGCATGGTGCAGCAGGCTCTCGCCGGCCGGCGTCAGGTCCACGCCGCGGGTGTGGCGGTAGAGCAGGGGGGTGCCCAGCGTGGCTTCGAGGTCGGCCAGGCGCTTGCTGATGGCCGAGGCGGCGATGAATTCGCGCTCGGCCGCCTTGCCGATGCTGCCGAGCTCGCAGACGGCCACGAAGAGCTGCAGGGACGTCAGGTCCATGCGGCGGGCGAAGCTGCGGTCGGCGGGTTTCATGGGTGGGGCTTTGTCATCGCGTTTGGCGATGAGTTGGCCTATTTTCCGCCATGAGAATCTGTTTTGTCATCGCGTTTCGCGATGACGGCCTTGCCGGGTAGGGGCGGTGGCGCCCAGGACTCAGCCGACGATCAGCGTGGGGT
>JAYNNS010000191.1:4595-5937 GCA_038112835.1 Curvibacter sp.
CTATTTTCCTCCATGGGGATCGGTTTTGTCATCGCGTTTCGCGATGACGGCCTTGCCGGCAGGGGCGGTGGCGTCTGGAAGGACTCAGTCGACGATCAGGCTCGGATCGAGCACGCGGACCCGGTGATCCACGTAGTAACCACCGAACTCCGTGTAACGCAGCACCAGGCGCCGGCAGGCCTGGCAGCGCCAGACGTCGCAGCGGTTGTAGGGGAAAAAGGCCAGGGCCACCGGGGCGGCGGGGTCGTCATAGCGCGTGCCGGCGGGGTGGTACTCCTCGAAGGTGGGCTCGTAGACCTCGGGGTCGCGCAAGGTGGCGAGCTGGGTCATGCGCCCCGCGGGCCAGCGCTCCTCGGTCAGGCTGGTCCAGCCGGTGTAGGCCGCGAGCCCGCAGTCGCAGGCAGCGGTGCCGGTGGCGTCGGTCTGCAGGGCGCGCAGTTCGGTGGCGCTCCGGATCAGTTTCATGCGAGGGTCTTCCCAATGAAAAAAACCCGCCGACGTTGCCGTGCGGCGGGTTGTTCCGCTCTGCTTAGCGCTTGGCCAGCGGCGGCACGTCGCGGCGCGGCGAGCCGGTGAAGAGCTGGCGCGGACGACCGATCTTGTACTCGGGGTCGCTGATCATTTCGTTGAGCTGGGCGATCCAGCCCACGGTGCGGGCCAGGGCGAAGATGCCGGTGAACAGGTTGACCGGGATGCCGATGGCGCGCTGCACGATGCCGGAGTAGAAGTCCACGTTCGGGTAGAGCTTGCGCTGCACGAAGTAGTCGTCTTCCAGGGCGATCTTTTCCAGGGCCATGGCCAGCTTGAACAGCGGGTCGTTCTCCAGGCCCATCTCCTGCAGCACCTCCTTGCAGGTTTCCTGCATCAGCTTGGCGCGCGGGTCGTAGTTCTTGTAGACACGGTGGCCGAAGCCCATGAGCTTGACGCCCGAGTTCTTGTCCTTGGCCTGCTTGATGAACTCGCCGATCTTCTCCACGCCGCCGTTCTTCTGGATGTCACCCAGCATGTTGAGTGCCGCTTCGTTGGCGCCGCCGTGGGCCGGGCCCCAGAGGCAGGCCACGCCGGCCGCAATGGCTGCGAAGGGGTTGGTGCCGGAGGAACCGCACAGACGCACGGTGGAGGTGGAGGCGTTCTGCTCGTGGTCGGCGTGCAGGGTGAAGATGCGGTCCAGCGCGCGCTCGAGCACGGGGTTGACCTTGTACTCCTCGCAGGGGGTGCCGAACATCATGCGCAGGAAGTTGCCCGCATAGGACAGGTTGTTCTGCGGGTACATGTAGGGCTGGCCGATGCCGTACTTGTAGGCCATGGCGACCAGCGTGGGCATCTTGGCGATCAGGCGGAT
>JAYNNS010000192.1:0-835 GCA_038112835.1 Curvibacter sp.
GGCACGACAGCGGCATCTTTTCCTGGGACTATCTCTACTTCCTGGGGACCCAGCAGGAGCAGCTCTGGGCCGACTACGAGGCACGCCTCAAGGCTGCAGGGGTGGACCGCGACGCGCCCATGCCGGAGCAAGCAGGCCAGGGCTGCGGCCACCACTGAGCACGACCATGAGCCAGACCCATTTCGGATTCGAGACCGTCGACGAGCGCGAAAAGGCCCGCCGGGTGCGCGGGGTGTTCGACTCCGTGGCCTCCCGCTACGACCTCATGAACGACCTGATGTCCGGCGGCCTGCACCGGCTCTGGAAGGCCTACACCGTGACGGTGGCCAACCTGAAGGAGGGCGACCGCGCCCTGGACATCGCCGGCGGCACCGGCGACCTGGCCCTGGCCTTCGCGCAGAAGGTGGGCAAGACCGGGCAGGTGGTGCACACCGACATCAACGAGGCCATGCTGCGCACGGGCCGCGACCGCCTGCTCGATGCCGGCGTGGTGCTGCCCACCGTGGTCTGCGACGCCGAGAAGCTGCCCTTCCCGGACGGCCACTTCGACCTCGTCAGCGTGGCCTTCGGCCTGCGCAACATGACGCACAAGGACGCGGCCCTGGCGGAGATGTGCCGGGTGCTCAGGCCCGGCGGCAAGCTGCTGGTGCTGGAGTTCTCCAAGGTGGCGCCGCCGCTGGAGAAGGCCTACGACTGGTATTCCTTCAAGGTGCTGCCGCAGCTGGGCCGGCTCGTCGCCGGCGACGCCGACAGCTACCGCTACCTCGCCGAGTCCATCCGCATGCATCCGGGTCAGCAGGAACTCAAGGCGATGCTGCAAAAGGCCGGATTCGGC
>JAYNNS010000192.1:845-5918 GCA_038112835.1 Curvibacter sp.
CGCTTCATGTTGGAATCAAGTGCTGACGCAGTCCTTTTGCGTTAATGTGCACAGGCGGATGTCCCGCCGGAATTTTTTGGAGCAATCAGGTATGAAACTCTGGTCTATCGCCCTGTCGCTGGTCCTGGCCCTGGGTGCCGTGGATGCCGAGGCCAAGCGCCTGGGCGGCGGCAAGTCGATCGGCAAGCAGTCGGGTAACGTCACGCAGCGCGAGGCGACGCCGCCCGCTGCACCGGCCGCGCCCGCGCAGAACGCCGCGCCTGCCGCTCCCGCCAAACCGGCTGCGCCCGCACCGGCTGCCGCGCCCAAGAAGCCCTGGGGCGGCATGCTGGCCGGCCTGGCGGCCGGTCTGGGCCTGGCCTGGCTGGCCAGCTCGCTGGGCCTGGGCGAAGCCTTTGGCCAGTTCATCCTGATCGCCCTGGTCGTGCTGCTGGCCATGCTGGCCTTCGGCTGGTTCATGCGCAGCCGCCAGCCGGCCGCGCAGCGCAGCCCCTATGCCTTCCAGGGGGCCGGTGCGGCCGAGGCCGCCACGCCCCGGCCGGCCTACCGTCCGGAAAACGTGGGCAACGATGCCTCGGCCCGTCCCTGGGAGCGCAGCCAGACCGCCTTCGATGGCTCGGCCGGCCGCAGCGTGGTGATCGGTTCGGCCCTGGCGAGCGGCTGGAGCGTGCCCGCCGGTTTCGACGCCGAGGGTTTCCTCAAGGCGGCCAAGAGCAACTTCATCCTGCTGCAGGCGGCCTGGGACCAGGCCGACATGGCCACCCTGCGCGCCATGATGACGGACGAGATGCTGGAGGAGATCAACGCCCAGCTGGCCGAGCGCGAGCAGCATACGGGCGGCGCCGTCAACCTGACCGAGGTGCAGATGCTGCAGGCGCAGCTGCTGGGCATCGAGGAGATCGGTGGCGAGTACCTGGCCAGCGTGGAGTTCTCCGGCATGATCCGCGAGGACCGCAACGCCGGCCCCAGCCCCTTCCGTGAGGTCTGGAACATGACCAAGCCCCAGGACGGCAGCCGCGGCTGGCTGGTGGCTGGCGTGCAGGCGCTGCAGTAACGAAGCGCCGTTCTTCATCAATAATCGGGGACTATGGCAACACAGTCCCCTTTTTCTTTGCTGGAAGACGCTTTCCAGAAGCTGGTCACCACCGTGCAGCCGCCCGCCTGGGCCGTGCAGGAGGTGCAGCGCCGCATCGTGCTGCTGCTCAACCATGTGCTGATGCAGGAGCAGGAGGCCATGACTCGGCTGGCGCGCCAGAAGGGGCGGGTGGTGCTGTTCCAATGGCGCGAATTCGGCTTCAAGCTGCAGCTCACCCCCGCAGGCCTGCTGGACCTGGCGGCCGCAGCAACACCCTCGGACCTGACCCTGGCCGTGACCGAGACTTCGCCCGTCGCGCTGGTGCAGGCTGCCCTGGCCGGTGACAAGCCGCCGGTGCGCATCGAGGGCGATGTGCAACTGGCCGCCGAGGTCAACTGGCTGGTCGACCATGTGCGCTGGGATCTGGAGGAAGACCTGGCCCGCCTCATCGGCGATGCCCCGGCCCATGGTCTGGCCCAGGCCGTGCGCCGGGCCCTGGAGGTCCTGCGCGGCTGGCTGCCGAAGGCCATGCCCGGAGCCGGCGCATGAGTCGCCGCCCGCTCGTCCCGCAGGCGGCATCCGGTGCCGTGCGGCGCACGGAGGTGCGGCTGTGACTCGGCTGCTGCGCGGCGCCTACATCGTCTGGATCGTCCTGCGCTACGGCCTGGACGAGCTGGTGCTGACCAGCTTCCAGAAGCCCTGGCTGCGCGTGATTGCGCGCATCGTCTCCTTCGGCCGGCCGCTCCATGATCCGCGCGGCGTGCGCCTGCGCGAGGCGCTGGAGCGCCTGGGTCCGATCTTCGTGAAGTTCGGCCAGGTGCTGTCGACCCGGCGCGATCTTCTGCCGCCGGACATCGCCGACGAGTTGGCCAAGCTGCAGGACCGCGTGCCGCCCTTCAGCCCGGACATCGCCGTGGCCACCATCGAGCGGGCCTTCCGCAAGCCCGTGGCGCAGGTTTTCAGCGAGTTCCAGCGCGAACCCGTGGCCAGCGCCTCGATCGCCCAGGTGCACTTCGCCAAGCTGATCACGCGCGACGGCACCGAGCGCGAGGTGGCGGTCAAGGTGCTGCGCCCGGGCATGCTGCCCGTGATCGAGAAGGACCTGAGCCTGATGCGTCTGATGGCCGGCTGGGTGGAAAGCCTCTCGGCCGACGGCAAGCGCCTCAAGCCGCGCGAGGTGGTGGCCGAGTTCGACAAATACCTGCACGACGAGCTGGACCTGATGCGCGAGGCGGCCAGCGCCGCCCAGCTGCGCCGCAACATGGCGGGGCTGGATCTGGTGCTGATCCCCGAGATGATCTGGGACTGGTGCCGTGACGACGTGCTGGTCATGGAGCGCATGAAGGGCATCCCGATCAGCCAGACCGCGCGCCTGCGCGAGGCCGGCATCGACATGAAAAAGCTGGCGCGCGACGGCGTCACCATCTTCTTCACCCAGGTCTTCCGCGACGGCTTCTTCCACGCCGACATGCACCCGGGCAACATCTTCGTCAGCACCGATCCGGCCACCTTCGGGCGCTACATCTCGCTCGATTTCGGCATCGTGGGTACGCTGACCGAGTACGACAAGGAGTACCTGGCGCAGAACTTCACGGCCTTTTTCCGGCGCGATTACACGCGCGTGGCCGAGCTGCACATCGAGTCGGGTTGGGTCCCGCCCCAGACCCGGGTCGATGAGCTCGAGGCCGCCATCCGTGCCGTCTGCGAGCCCTATTTCGACCGCCCGCTCAAGGAGATCTCGCTGGGCATGGTGCTGATGCGCCTGTTCCAGACTTCGCGCCGGTTCCACGTGGAGATCCAGCCCCAGCTGGTGCTGCTGCAGAAGACCCTGCTCAACATCGAGGGCCTGGGTCGCGAGCTCGACCCGGACCTGGACCTCTGGAGCACGGCCAAGCCCTTCCTGGAGAAGTGGATGACCGACCAGATCGGCCCGCGCAAGCTATTCGAGGAGCTCAAGAACCAGGCCCCGCGCTACGCCAAGCTGCTGCCCGACCTGCCGCGCCTGCTGCACGACTTCCTGCAGCAGGGCGCCCGTGGCCGGGACCGGCGTGAACTGGAGGTGCTGCTGGCCGAGCAGCGGCGCACCAACCGCCTGCTGCAGGCCCTCCTCTACGCAGGCATCGGATTTGCTTTGGGTCTGGTCGTGATGCAGCTGTGGCTGCATGTCTCGCTCTGGTCGTCGCTCTAGAATGCGTCCGTTTTTTGCCTTCCGGATCAATTTGCCCCTGTTTCATGCGACCCTGCGGAGTTGATAGATGAACACATTGGTAACCCTCGTGCTGGCCTATATGGCGCTGACCATCGTCATCGGCCTGATTGCCTCACGTCGCGTCCACAATGCCAAGGACTACCTGGTGGCCAGCCGCAGCCTGCCGCTGTACATGTGCATCGCCACGGTGTTCGCGACCTGGTTCGGTGCCGAGACGGTGCTCGGAGTCTCGGCCGAGTTCGTCATGGGCGGCGTCTCGGCCATCCCGGGCGATCCTTTTGGCGCCTCGATGGCGCTGATCCTGGCCGCGCTGCTGTTCGCCAAGCTGTTCTACCGGCTCAACCTGCTGACCATCGGCGACTTCTACCGCAAGCGCTACGGCCGCGGGGTGGAGGTGCTGACCAGCGTGGCCGTGACCCTGTCCTACCTGGGCTGGACTTCGGCGCAGATGACGGCGCTGGGCCTGGTGATCCACGTGCTGTCGGGCGGCGCGATCGCGCTCAACCACGCCATTCTCGGCGGCACGGCCGTGGTCATGATCTATACCCTCTTCGGCGGCATGTGGGCCGTCGCCTTCACCGACCTGATGCAGTCCGTGGTCATCCTGGTCGGGCTCACGCTGGTGGCTTTCCTGGTCGGGCAGATGGCCGGCGGCATCGACGTGGTGATCCTGCACGCGGCCGAGAACGGGCGCCTGACCCTGATCCCGCCCGAGGCGGATGGCATGGCCCTGTGGGCCATGTTCGCCGCCTTCCTGACCGTGGCCTTCGGCTCGGTCCCGCAGCAGGACGTGTTCCAGCGCATGACCAGTGCCAAGGACGAGAAGACCGCCGTGCGCGGTACCGTCATCGGCGCCTCGGTCTATTTCGTCTTCGCCGCCGTGCCCATCTTCATCGCCTACGCCGCCCTGGTGCTCGACCCCTCGCTGGCCCAGCTCTTCGGCGACGAGGACGGCCGGGTGGTGCAGCGCATCCTGCCCGAGCTGGTGCTCAGCAAGATGCCGCTGTGGGCCCAGGTGCTGTTCTTCGGGGCCCTGCTCTCGGCCATCCTGTCCACGGCCAGCGGCACCCTGCTGGCGCCCACCGCCACCTTCACCGAGAACGTGCTCAAGCCTTTCGCTCCCAGGATGAGCGACCGCCAGTTCCTGCTGCTGCTGCGCGTGGTGCTGGTCAGTTTCACGCTGGGGGCGCTGCTGTTTGCGCTGAACTCCCGCTCGACCATGTACGACATGGTGCAGAACGCCTACAAGGTCACCCTGGTGGCGGCCTTCGTGCCGCTGGCGGCCGGTGCCTACTGGAAGCGCGCCAGCACCCAGGGCGCCTTCCTGTCCATCGTGCTGGGCCTGCTGTTCTGGATCGGCGCCGAGCTGACCCTGGGCGACAGCGATTTCCCGCCGCAGCTGGTGGGCTTTCTGGCCGCCTTCGTCGGCATGCTGATCGGCTCGCTGGCGCCCCAGATCGTCCGGCCCCAGGGCCAGTCCATCGCCCAGGCCCTGCGCGACGAGGCGCACCACAAGGCCTGAGGGCTGCTGCGCAGGAGGTCGGGGGGTCTTGCAATGGAGGCCCCCGCCTATAATTGTGGGTTTTGCATCCACCCACCTCCTTCGAGCCATGCCAATTTACGCCTACAAATGTGAATCCTGCGGCGCCGCCAAGGATGTGCTGCAGAAAATCTCCGATCCCGCGCTGAGCGACTGCCCGGCCTGCGGCCAGCCCACCTTCCGCAAGCAGGTCACGGCGGCCGGCTTCCAGCTCAACGGCCGCGACGAACTGCGCGCCTTCGAGAAGCA